>JAQBPS010000282.1 GCA_028287415.1 Bacillota bacterium
TGCGGGGCTTCCGGTACAGTGCGAAGGCGATTGAACAGAACCTGCAGCTGACCTCCCCGGCAATCGACCCGTCCACCGCAGGAACCAAGCTGCTCCTGTCCGGCACCGTAGGGAAGGTGGACCCTGATTTCCCTTACGTGCTGGCGGTCACCCACTTCGGGAACCTCGAGGCAACCTACCGGGTGCCAATCAAGGACGGGCAGTTCCGGGAGGACCTGCACCTACGCTTCGGTGCCGGCAGTTATGCGGTCGTTCTGTACACGCAGGTCGCGAACACGCAGCTCACGGAACTGGTGCGGTTCACAGTTACGACAAGCAGCGCGAAGGATGAACGCGACCTCCTGCCGTCAGCCAGCATCGAGTCGGACAACGCGCAGATCATGGCGCTCGCCAGCGAATTGGCCGGCGGGAAGTCGGCGATGGAGGCTGGAAAGGCGGTCTTTGAGTGGACGGCCAGGAATGTCAGGTATGATCGTGATAAGGCTGCGTCCTGGCGCGTTGATCCTGATGAGGGCGCCGAACGCACCCTGCGGACCCGTACCGGTGTCTGCCGTGACTACGCTGCGCTGGCGGTGGCGCTGCTGCGGGCGGCCGGGGTCAAGTCGCACATCGTCACGGGCCGGGCGGGCTCGGGCTATGATGTCGCAGGGCATGCCTGGGTGGAGTTCTACAACGGGGACCGCTGGGTGGAGATGGACCCTACGTTCGCATCCGGTGTGGTGAGTGGTACGGGTTTCGTTCCGCGGTACGATGCCCGATACTTTGACCCTGCGCCTGACTTCCTGAAGACCACCCATACCCGAGAGGGCATCCAGTACTGATGCCGGCACCGCGCTGAAGGCCGGGCGCCTGTGGCCCGGCCCTCCAGTGTGGTGGTGAGACCCCAGTGCCTGCATGTATCACCGCATCTTTCCGGGTACTTTACAGCCTTGTGGGCTTAAGGTATCATGTCATGTGCAGCTACGGTAGAATTTCGCGAGAGTGGCGGAACTGGCAGACGCGCAAGACTTAGGATCTTGTACCGCAAGGTGTAGGGGTTCAAGTCCCCTCTCTCGCACCATCAGTGCATCGGCAGGCTCGGGTTGCCCCAGTGAGGGCGCTCGGGCCTGCGTGCTTGTGTCCGCAGGGACTGGCGCCGAATCAGCTTGTAAGTAACTGTAAATTGATGTAATATATGGGCAACGTCTGTGCAGGGGGGATGTACAGTGTTGCCTAGCAGACTTACAGGCTGGCCATCATCCGTCCGAGTTGCGGGCCCCGTTGCCCTGGCGCTGCGTCAAGCATATCCCGGCGCCTACGTCTGGGCCGGCACGGCCCGCAGCAGTACGGCACTCGCAGGGCGTGCGGATCAGCTGAACATCTCCCCGGGCGCCCGCACCCTGAACCGGCTGCTTCTCACATGGGGCGCGCTCAGCAGCCTGTTTGGCCTGAAGCAGCCGGAGCCCGGTTTTGACCTCGCAGCCCTCCGCACGACGATGGCGGCAGCGCTCAAGGCGGCTCAGGAGGCCCGGGCGCGGCAGGGGGTGCTCGACACGCTCAAGTCCTCGGTTCTGGCCCAGGCCGAAGCGCTGGTGGAGCAGTACTACGGGCTGCTCGCCGACGGTGCTCCCCTGCGGGTGGTGCTTGAGAAGGAGATGGGCGGAGCGCTGGCTGCAGTCAGCTATCAATACGACCGGCAGGGTCGGGCGGCTAATGAGGAGCTGCACATCAGCCTCTCCCAGTTCACGCCGGACACAAGCGCGAACGGCGTGAACGACCACGTGATCGAGAACGACCGCATCATCGCCCATGAAATGACCCATGCCATCATGGGCCGTGCCATGGATTTCCGGTCGCTCCCCACGTGGTTTATTGAAGGCACAGCCGAGTACATCGCCGGGGCGATGGAGCGGGTCGCTTTGTCGCTGGACCGGCTCAGCCCCCGGCAACTGATCGACCGCGTCAGGAGGCCCTGGGAGGGCGACAGCCCGCAGTATGCCGCTGCTTACCTCGCCGTCCGCGATCTCGATCAGGTGACGGCTGCCGGTGGCGGCTTGAAGGCGATCATGCAACGGCTCAAGAACGGGGACCACCTGGACCAGGCGATTACCGCCGTGAGCGACGGCGCCTTTACCGGTGAATCTGGATTCCTGGCGGCTTTCCTCGCTCAAGGCGTGGCATTTCTGCAGTCCCTCGACACGAGCGGCCGGGACCCCGGCTCAATCAAGCCGGCCCGAGCGGCAGACATCGTCCCGGACTGGGGAAACCCGAAAAACCAGCCGCTCAGAGGTTTCCGGGTCCAGTGGCCGTCACCGCGGATACGCGCCTTCCCGCTGCCCGCAGCATTCGGCTTCACCCCGGCGGGCCCGGTGATCGCCGCCTACCGTCGGCAACGCTGAACGCAGCCTTGCGAATCGGTATCAGAAGTCGTATAATCTTCGCACGCCCTGTCACATGGACCGATTGCATTCGCAGCGGCTTTTGCCGCTGCTTTTTCATGAAACCGAATCCGCGGATGTGCGCGCGACGTCCTAACCACGAGAGCACCCCGCGTTGTTTGGCTGTCAGGTGCGTGGTATAATACTAAAGTTGCAGCCAGAGCCAATGGATGGATACCTCGTATGTGGCCTTGTGTTAGGCGGGCCATATACTGACTTTTGAGGGGGAGAATAGATGAAGGCGACATGGGACAAGTTAGAAAACAACTGGATGCAGTTTGAAGTCGAAGTCGAGGCCGACCGCCTGGCCAAGTCCATCGACGCTGCCTTCCGGAACCTCAACCAGCGGGTTACGGTTCCTGGTTTCCGCCGGGGCAAGGCCCCCCGTGCGCTGTTCGAGCGCAACTACGGTAAGGACTCTCTGGTTCAGGAAGCGGTTGAGCAGCTTCTCCCCCGGGCTTATGCGGAAGCGGTTGTTGAGGGCAAGGTCGACCCGATCGATCAGCCCGAAGTTGAAATCGTCCAGGTCGAAGACGGCAAGGAGTTTGTCTTCAAGGGCAAGGTCCAGGTCATGCCCGAGGTGAAGCTCGGCAAGATCTCCGGCTTCGAGATCGAGAAGCCGTCCGGTGAAGTGACCGCCGCCCAGATTGACGAGCAGCTGAATGCTTTGCGCGAGCGGACCGCTACCCTCGTGACGGATGAATCCGAGGAAGTGAAGCAGGGCTCCTTCGCCGTGATCGATTTCGAGGGCTTTGTTGACAACGAGCCCTTTGAGGGCGGCAAGGCTGAGAACTACACCCTCGAGGTTGGCTCGGGCTCCTTCATTCCCGGATTTGAGGAGCAGCTGGTCGGCGCGAAGGTTGGCGAGAACAGGGAAGTAAAAGTTTCTTTCCCTGAGGAGTATCATGCCGAACAATTAGCTGGCAAAGAAGCGTTATTTAAAGTGACGGTCCGTGAGGTCAAGCGGAAGGAGCTCCCGGAGCTGAACGATGAGTTCGCCGCCGAGGCGAGCCGCTTCCAGACGCTTCAGGAACTGCGGGCCGACATCGAGAACCGCTTGCAGGAAACCGCCAAGCAGAACGCTGAGACGGATTTCCAGAACAAGATCATCGACGCCGTCGCCGAAGAGGCGGAGGTTGAGGTGGCCGACGTTCTGGTCCAGCGCCGTGTTCACGACATGATCCACGACTTCGAGCACTCCCTCGCCAATCAGGGCTACTCGCTGGACCTGTGGTATCAGGCCACCGGCAAGACCCATGACGATCTGCACACCGAGTTCGGCCCGCAGGCCCGCAAGGCAGCCAAGAACGACCTGGTGATCGGCGCGATCGCCCGCCAGGCAGAGATCACGGTGACCGATGCGGACATCGAGGCCGAATTCGACAAGATGCAGGCCACCTATAGCGATCAGGCCAAGGAGCTCCAGAAGCTCCGCAAGAACAGCGACTATCGTGCACGGCTCCGTGAGGGGCTGATGACCCAGAAAACACTTGAGCATATCGTTAACCTGAATACGGCCCCGCAAGGCTAGTCGCTCGGAATAGGTTGCGGGGAGGGGAGGTCAGACTATGAGCTACCTGGTACCAATGGTAATCGAACAGACCAACCGCGGTGAACGGGCGTATGACATATACAGTCGTTTGCTGAAGGACCGCATCGTTTTCCTGGGCACGCCGGTCGACGATCAGGTTGCCAACGTGATCATCGCCCAGATGCTCTTCCTGGAAAGTGACGACCCTGACAAGGAGATCAACTTCTATATCAACTCTCCAGGCGGTTCCGTCCCAGCGGGTCTCGGTATCTATGACGCCATGCAGCATATCAAGAGTCCTGTCAACACTACGGTGGTCGGGCTCGCGGCATCCATGGGCGCCTTTCTGCTCGCTGCCGGCACCGGGAAGCGATATGCTCTGCCCAACTCCCGAGTCATGATTCACCAGCCTATTCTCTCTGGCGTCGGTGGCCAGGTCACGGACATCGAGATCACCGCCCGGGAAGCGATCAAGACGAAGGAATTGATGGCGACCATTCTCGCTAAGCACACTGGCCAGCCACTTGAGCGGGTGAAGGAAGACACGGAGCGTGACCGCTGGATGTCTGCCGATGAAGCCAAGGCTTACGGGCTGGTGGACGAAGTGGTACACCCCAAGGATAAGGCGAGCAAGTCCGCACGCTAAAACGAAAGGGGTGGGGGAATGTTCAAGTTCACAGGTGAGGACAAAGGCCAGCTGAAGTGCTCCTTCTGCGGCAAGTTCCAGGATCAGGTGAAGCGGCTCGTCGCCGGACCCGGCGTCTATATCTGCGACGAGTGCATCGAGCTCTGCAACGAGATCATCGAAGAAGAGCTCAATGAAGAGGTCGATTTTGAGCTGAAGGACGTTCCCAAGCCGACCGAAATCAAGTCGATTCTCGATCAATACGTCATCGGGCAGGAGCGCGCCAAGCGCACCATGGCCGTGGCGGTATACAACCACTACAAGCGCATCAATATGGGCGGCAAGATGGACGACGTCGAACTCCAGAAGTCGAACATTGTGATGCTCGGCCCCACTGGCTCGGGCAAGACGCTTTTGGCGCAGACCCTCGCCAAAATCCTCAACGTGCCCTTCGCCATTGCGGACGCGACGTCCCTCACCGAGGCCGGCTACGTTGGCGAGGATGTCGAGAACATCCTCCTCAAGCTGATCCAGGCTGCGGACTATGATATTGAGAAGGCTGAAAAGGGCATCGTCTATATCGACGAAGTCGATAAGATTGCGCGCAAGTCGGAGAACCCCTCGATCACCAGGGACGTCTCCGGTGAGGGCGTGCAGCAGGCCCTGCTCAAGATCCTGGAGGGCACTGTCGCCTCCGTGCCGCCTCAGGGTGGCCGGAAGCATCCGCACCAGGAGTTCATCCAGATCAACACCACCAACATCCTCTTCATCTGCGGCGGCGCCTTTGACGGGATCGAAAAGATCATTGGTGGCCGCGTCGGCAAGCGGGGCATGGGCTTCGGGGCGGACATCCGCTCCAAGAAGGACCAGAACGTCGGCGAACTGTTCTCGCAGATCCTCCCCGAGGACCTGCTGAAGTTCGGCCTGATCCCCGAGTTCGTCGGCCGTCTGCCGATCATCGTCAGCCTCGACGCCCTCGATGAGGAGGCGCTTGTGAAGATTCTGCAGGAGCCGAAGAACGCGCTGGTCAAGCAGTATCAGAAGCTGCTGCAAATGGATAACATTGACCTTGAATTCAAGGACGATGCGGTCCGGGCCATCGCGAAGGAAGCGCTCAAGCGGAACACCGGCGCACGCGGCCTGCGGGCGATCATCGAGGACATCATGCTCAACGTGATGTACGAGATCCCCTCCCGCACGGACGTCTCCAAGTGTGTGGTGACCAAGGACGTCGTTGGCAAGAAGGAGGAGCCCCTCCTCGTCACGGCCGATCCGAAGTCCCGCCGGGTGAAGAAGGAAGAGTCGGCATAGCGAAGCCCACCCAAAACCCCGTGGAATTTCCACGGGGTTTTTTGCGCGCCAGAAAGCCAGTGCCGGAGATACTAGGCAGAGTGAGAAGAGCGGCGGTCGCTCGACGGGGAGGGGGAGCCAGTAGATGATGTCGCTGGGCAGCATCCTGACGATCATTCAAGTCTTCTTTGCGATCGTCATCGGCCTCTACTTTTGGAATCTGCTGCGCAGCCAGCAAGGGAGCAAGGTGGCCGTTGAGAAAGAGTCGCGCAAGGAGATGGACAAGCTTCGCAAGCTGCGTGCGATCAGCCTGACCGAGCCGCTGTCGGAGAAGACCCGCCCGACCACCTTCGATGAGATTGTCGGCCAGCAGGAGGGCTGTAAAGCGCTGCGAGCCGCCCTCTGCGGGCCCAACCCACAGCATGTGCTGATCTACGGGCCACCGGGTATCGGCAAGACTGCGGCAGCCCGCCTCGTGCTTGAGGAGGCGAAGAAGAAGCCGGGCTGCCCGTTCAAGCGGGATGCCGTGTTTATGGAGATCGACTCGACCACCGCCCGCTTTGACGAACGGGGGATTGCCGATCCGCTGATCGGCTCGGTGCATGACCCGATCTATCAGGGCGCCGGCCCGCTGGGGATTGCGGGGGTCCCTCAGCCCAAGCCCGGCGCCGTTACCAAGGCCCACGGGGGCGTGCTGTTCCTTGATGAGATCGGCGAGCTGCACCCGGTGCAGATGAACAAGCTCCTGAAGGTGCTGGAAGACCGGAAGGTGTTCCTGGAGAGCGCCTACTATAGTGCGGAGGACCCGAACATCCCCTCGCACATCCGGGACATATTCGAGAACGGCCTGCCGGCCGACTTTCGGCTCGTTGGTGCCACCACGAGACTGCCGCATGAGATTCCGCCGGCGATCCGCTCCCGCTGCATGGAGATCTTCTTCCGGCCCCTGCTCCAGGATGAGGTGGCCAAAGTGGCGCAGCGGGCAGCGGAGAAGATCGGCTTCAAGCTCCAGCCCGGCGCCCTCGACGTGATCCGCAAGTACGCCACGAACGGCCGTGAAGCGGTCAACATCATCCAGATTGCCGCCGGTATTGCCATGGGCAGCGGGCAGACCACGATTCCCACCGCGGAGGTGGAGTGGGTCGTCAACAGCGGGCAGCTACAGCCCCGGCCGGACCGGCGCATCCCGCCGAAGCCGCTGGTCGGCTTCGTCAATGGCCTGGCGGTTGGCGGGCCCAACATGGGCATGCTGCTGGAGATTGAGGTCGACGTGCGCAAGGCCAAGGAGCCGGGCAAGGGCGTCGTTGTGGCCACGGGCATGGTGGATGAAGAGGAGACGGGCAGCCCCGGTCGCACCTTGCGGCGCAAGTCCATGGCGAAGGGCTCGGTGGAGAACGTGCTGACGGTGCTCAAGCGGTACCTGGACTGTGATCCCCGGGATTACGACATTCACGTGAACTTTCCCGGGGGCGTGCCCGTTGATGGCCCCAGCGCCGGTGTGAGCATTGCCACAGCGGTGTACAGCGCCATCATGGACCGGCCCGTGGACAACCGCATGGCGATGACCGGCGAGATCTCGATTCGCGGCTTTATCAAGCCGGTGGGCGGTGTTGTCGCCAAGATTGAGGCGGCCCGGCAGGCGGGCTGCACCCGCGTGGCGATCCCCCGGGAGAACTGGCAGGAGACGTTCCGGGGGTACAAGGGCATCGCCGTGATCCCGGTGGATCAGCTCCAGGAGATTTTCGACCTGGCCTTCCAGATTGATCACGTGCCGGAGACGGCAGCAGGCGCCGCTGTGGAGGAGCCTGTCGCAGCCGACCGCGCGGTGCCTGAGCGCGACGTCCCGACGGTCATTCTGGAGATACCTGTGCTGCCGCAGCCCGCGGTCACCCTTTCCGGCCTGTCGGATGGCTGAGGAGCACCTGCACCGGACAGGCGGGAGGCGCCGAAAAATCGGCTCCTCCCGTCTGGCTGCATATGGCATGCGGCACCGGCAAAAGCTAACGCCGTTCCTGTCGAACAACATTTGTAGTCGGGCGGGTCCGAACCTGAACATGGCAACGACTCGTCATAAGATCACACAGTTCTCTAGGACAAGCGTGGTCTTTCAGGACAGATGTGCTAGAATTTACAGTGAGGCAGAAGCCAGGAGGTGACGCCGATGGTCAATGACAGGAAGGGCAAGCTAGTTGAGATGCCACTCCTGCCGCTGAGGGGCCAGATCGTTTTCCCAACCATGATCGTCCCCCTGGAGGTCGGCCGGGATAAGTCGGTCAGAGCGGTGGATCAGGCGATGGCGGAAAATCGCCGCATGGTGCTTGCCATGCAAAAAGAGACCAAGGTCGACGAACCATCCCCGGACGACATCTATAGCGTTGGCACCATCGTAGAGATTAAGCAGGTCGTGAAGGTGCCCGGCGGCACGATCAAGGTGGTGTTTGAGGGCATCGCCCGTGCCCGGATCGATCACTTCAGCGACGACGACTCCTACTTCCGGGTAGCGGTCGAGGAGTACGATGAGGAGCAGGCTCGGACCCCCGAGACTGAAGCGCTCATGCGCATGGTGGTCAACCAGTACGAGCGGTACATCAAGGCTTCAAAGAAGGTTCCGCCCGAGGCGCTGGTCACCGTGGTGCAGGTGGAGGAGCCGGGCAAGCTGGCCGACACCATCATGCAGCACCTGACCACCGTCAAGATCGAGGACAGGCAGTCCGTCCTGGAAGCCGTGGATGTCGCCAAGCGCCTGGAGCGTGTCAGCGACATTATCACGAGCGAGATGGAAGTGCTGGAACTCGAGCGGAAGATCAACGTCCGCGTGCGCAAGCAAATGGAAAAGACCCAGCGTGAGTATTATCTGCGTGAGCAGATCAAGGCGATCCAGAAGGAGCTCGGTGAGCGCGACGAAAAGGGCACCACCGAGGCAGACGACTTCCGGGCGAAAATCG
>JAQBPS010000310.1 GCA_028287415.1 Bacillota bacterium
TGTGGACCACTTCAACCGCAACCTGCGGGTGCGCCTGCGAGTCTTCTCCGAGGAGCGGGGCATGAAAGCGCTGCGGCGAGAGGACGAGGGCCGGGTTGTCTCTCTTGTGGCCGACATGATGGATGACCTCGGACCCGGGCAGTTCTTCCGCCGGCTCGAGTCGGTCTGCTCCGCCGTCTTTTTCGACACCCGGGTCCTCTTTGCCAACCGTGGTCATCGGGTGAGCGACTGGGACCGGTATCATTCCGATTTGGGTATGGTCGACCAGATTCGCGACCCCTGGGTACGGACCTTTACGGAGGCGGCGCTGGCGTGCCGGATTCCGGTCGTGCTCGGTGGCCATTCGGTGGTGTCCGGCGGACTCTGGCTCCTGGCAGACCGGGCGATCGCGGCGCGGGGCGGGCCGCGGGCCAGCCAGTCGAAGGGGTTTGACCCGGCCTGATCCCTGCCCTTTACTCCCTGCCTTGTTAACTAAACCCTTCACGTTGCCTGGCTGCGCTTGTCATGATAAAATATCACGGATACGGGTCTAAACTGTGAACCTAAAACCGGTATCACGGCATCATTAATCGTGCGTGACCGGGATCTTTATCTCTATGAATGACTTACGCGCCGGCGCAGCCCGGCAACTTTAACGAAGAAGGTGTGACCATGGCGCTTAAATTTCTGACCGGCCTCTTTGGCAATTACAGCGAGAAAGTAGTCAACCGCCATCGCAAGACGGTGGAACTGGTAAACGAACTGGAGCCGGAAATCAAGAAGCTCTCTGACGTCGAACTTCGCCATAAGACGGTTGAGTTCCGTGAGCGTCTGGAGAACGGCGAGACGCTTGAGCAGATTCTGCCCGAGGCGTTTGCGGTGGTGCGGGAGGCCTCCGTTCGGACTACCGGCAAGCGACCCTACGACGTGCAGCTGATCGGCGGCATGGTGCTCCATGAGGGCAACATCGCCGAAATGCGGACTGGTGAAGGCAAGACCCTGGTGGCGTCGCTGCCGCTGTACCTGAACGCCCTGCCGGGCCACGGCAGCCATCTGGTGACGGTCAACGACTACCTGGCGCGGGTCGGCAAGGACGACATCGGCCGGATCTACCGTTTCCTTGGCATGACCACCGGTCTGATCGTACATGGCCTGGACTCGGCCCAGCGGCGTGAGGCCTATGCCTGCGACATCACTTACGGTACGAACAACGAGTTCGGCTTTGACTACCTGCGTGACAACATGGCCATGCATCCCTCGGACATGGTGCACCGGACCTTCAGCTTTGCGATCGTTGACGAGGCGGACTCGATCCTGATCGACGAGGCCCGTACGCCTCTGATTATTTCCGGCCCGTCCGGTAAGCCGACGGAGCTGTACTTCACCTTCGCCAAGATCGCCGAGAAGCTGGAGCGGGAAGTCGACTACGACGTCGAGGAGAAGGAGCGGCGCATCGGCCCGACCGAAGAGGGCATTGCGAAGGTCGAAAAGTTGGTGAACGTCGAGCACCTCTATGAGGGCGAGAACCAGCAAATGGTCCACTACCTGAACAACGCCATCAAGGCGAAGGAGCTCTTCCACGTGGACAAGGACTACGTCGTCAAGGACGGCGAGGTCATCATTGTCGACGAGTTCACCGGCCGCCTCATGTTCGGCCGGCGCTGGTCCGACGGCCTGCACCAGGCCGTTGAGGCCAAGGAAGGCGTCAAGATCGAGGAGGAGACCCAGACTCTCGCCACCGTTACCTTCCAGAACTACTTCCGCATGTACAAGAAGCTGGCCGGCATGACCGGTACCGCCATGACCGAAGAGGAAGAGTTCCGGAAGATCTACAACCTCGACTCGATCTCCATTCCGACCAACATGCCGGTCGTCCGTAAGGACCTCCCGGACATGGTCTATAAGAGCATTAAGGCGAAGTTCAACGCCGTCGCGGATGACGTGGCTGAGCGGCACGCCAAGGGCCAGCCCATGCTCGTCGGCACGGTGTCGATCGAGAAGTCCGAGTACCTCTCGCAGATTCTCACCCGACGTGGGATCAAGCATCAGGTGCTCAACGCAAAGTACCATGAGCGTGAAGCGGAGATCATCGCACAGGCGGGTCGGTTCGACACCGTAACCATCGCCACGAACATGGCTGGCCGCGGCACGGACATTCAGCTGGGCGGCAACCCCGAGTCGATGGCCAGGGCCCGGATGCGGGGCGATGGTATGTCCTATGAACTGATCGTCGCAGCCACGGATTCGGTCCCCGCCGAGGACCCGGAGGTGCTGGCTGCCACCCAACTGTTCCACCAGTACCTGAAAGAGGCGGAGGCCGAGTGCGCAGCGGACGGCGCCAAGGTCCGGGCCGCCGGCGGCCTGGCCGTCATCGGCACCGAGCGGCATGAATCCCGCCGGATCGACAACCAGCTGCGCGGCCGCTCCGGCCGTCAGGGCGACCCTGGCGACTCCCGCTTCTATGTGGCCCTGGAGGATGACCTGATGCGCCTGTTCGGCGGTGAGATGGTCTCCAACCTGATGGATCGGCTCGGCATCGAGGAAGATGTGCCGATCGACAGCCCGATCGTCTCCCGGGCGATTGAAAACGCCCAGAAGAAGGTTGAGGCCCGGAACTTCGATATCCGCAAGCACGTTCTCAACTACGACGACGTCATGAACCAGCAGCGTGAGCTGATCTATAAGCAGCGCCGGCGTGTGCTGGAGGGCGAGGACACCCGGGACATCTCACTGCTCGCCATTGAGAAGGCGGCTGAGGGTCTGGTCTCTGAGGCTGTACCGGAGGGTGTCTACTTTGAGGAGTGGGATCCTGAGGCCCTGATCGGCCTGTGCGAGGAGGCGGGCTTCCCGACCGGTTCTGTCAGTCCGGAGGCGCTGAAGGAAGCGGTCGACGGCATCCGCAGGTCTGCCGAGGGCAAGCAGAAGCTGGTTGAGGCGCTTAACGCCGCTGGTATTGCTGCCTACGAGGCCAAGGAGCAGCGGATGGGCCAGGATATGTTCCACCAGCTGGAGCGCTTCATCCTGCTGCGCACGGTGGACGAGAAGTGGATGGAGCACCTGGACGCCATGGACGATCTGCGGGATGGCGTTGGCCTGCGGGCTTACGGCCAGAAGGATCCGCTGGTCGAGTACAAGATGGAAGCCATGGAAATGTTCAACCACATGATCACCACGATCCAGCAGGAGACCGAGCGGCATCTGTTCACGGTGGAGGTTGCTCAGGAGCCGGAGCGTCCCCGCCAGGTCATTGAGATCGGCAGCCACGGCGCCGAGCCCCAGCAGCCGACCCGGGCCGAGCGGCAGGTCGGCCGGAATGACCCGTGCCCCTGCGGTTCGGGCAAGAAGTACAAGTTCTGCCACGGCCGCGGCGAGCATCAGGGTTAAGCTACGCTTCAGGTGAATCACCACTGGCACAAGGAGGCGTTCCTGATGGCCGACGAACTGGAGAACGCCACGCCCGAGGAGTGGGTAGAGCAGCTTGTCGCCTGGGCGGACCAGGCCCCGGAGGGTACGGCCCTGCCTGAGCTCTTCACTGAAGCGGTGCAGGTGCGGCCCGCTGATTTCGGCCCGCACCTGGCCCGCCTGATCGCCGATGAGTCGCTCTGGGACAGCAAGGCGCCGGGCAAGGGCTACGTGCCTGCACTCGCCGCAGAAATTGCCGGCGATGTGCAGTACGAGGGGGCGGTTCCCGCACTCCTCAAGGTGGCCGAACAGGTACAGGAGTTCACACAGCTCGGCGATGCCGCTGTATTTGCCCTGTTGGCGATTGGCGAGCCGGCCCGGGAAGGACTGCTGGCGCTGGCCGAGCGGCACCGGGACGATGTCGAGGGCATACCGTACGGCCGGGCGCTTGAGGTGCTGACGCAGCTCCCGAAAGAGGAGCGCACCTGGCAGCATCTGCGGCGGGGGCTGGAGCAGGCCGGCGACATGGCAGGGCTCTACATCGCCCTCGCGGGCGGTTATGGCGACCAGCGCGCTGTGTACCATCTCAACCAGCTGCTCGAGGAGCGGGAGGACCTGCCACCGCAGGACCGCCAGGAGGCGATGGATGCGATCGACCTGCTGGGGGGCATCCCCACGGCCCGGGCGGTCGCTGCCGCTGCGCTAGGGCGTGAGGAACGCCTGAAGACCGGCAAGGTCGGCCGCAACGACCCCTGCCCCTGCGGCAGCGGCCTGAAGTACAAGAAGTGCTGCGGTAAATAGGGAGAGCCCGCATGCGCCGGCTGGCACATGCGGGCTTTCGCCTTTGGCGGGCTAAAGTTTGATCTTGGCCTTCTTCGCATCCTCCTTGATAATCGTGGTCTCAATGACCTGTTCCCAGACCCCGGCCAGCTGCTCATCCAGCACCCTGATGCCGTCGGCCGTCACACCGCCAGGCGTGGAGACCTTGGCGATCACATCGTCAAAGGTAAGGCCGGTCTCCTGGATCAGCCGGCAGGTGGCCACACTTGTCGTACAGATGATGCTGTCGATGGTGTCCGGCGCGAGCTCCGGACTGTAGCGCCTGGCCGCCTGGGCGAGTGCCCGGAAGACATAGCTCAGGAATGCCGGACCGCAGGAGCTCAGGTCGGAGGCAACCCGGGCCTGCGACTCTGCGATCACGCACGGGCGGCTGATGGCGCCCAGCAGCTGGTGGAGCAGCGCCCGGTCATCGACCGTGCAGCGTTCACCGAACATGAGCAGGGAGACGCCCTCGTGGACACTGTGGACCACCGAGGGAATCACCTTGGCCACCCGGGCGCGGACAACAGCCTCAAGTGCCGGCATATCGATTGTATTGGTGATGGCCACGAGCAGGTGGTCCGCCGTTATGTAGGGGGCCGCCTCGTCCAGCACGCCCTTTGTCTCCCCGGGTTTGACACACAGGAAGATTACCCGGCAGCGCTGGGCCAGCTCCTTATTGCTGTAGGCTACCTGGATGCCGGGCACCGCTGCGGCGATTCGCTTCAGCTTTTCCTGGCTGCGATTGCTCGCGAAGATCTCGCCGGGCGGCATGGCCCCTGACCGTGCCAGGGCTGTGACCAGCATCTGGCCCATGTTGCCCATCCCAATGAAACCAACGTTCACCGGCGTTTTCCCTCCCAATACAGTCACGCTCCAACCTATTCGGCTGGTGCTGACGTGGTCACACTTGCGTTGCTCAATGGGCGGGGCGCGTGTACAATGAGGCAGAACGGAATCGTGCGTAATTATGGTCGAGGAGGATCTCGCATGTACGAAGAGCTTCATGCACAGGTTGAGCGGCTTCAGGCCAAACTCCAGGATCTCAGGAGGTCTCTTTGACGTCGACCGCAGACAGGAAGAGATCGCCCAGCTTGAGCACAAGGTAGCGGCGCCGGACTTCTGGAACGACCAGATGGCCGCCCAGCGCATCATGAAGGAAGTGGCCGCACTGAAGGCGCCGGTAGAGCAGCTGACCGCCCTGGTGCGCCGCACAGAGGACCTGAGTGTCATGATTGAGCTCGCCGAGGAGGCGGGGGACGCAGACATGAAGGCGGAGGCGAACCGCGAGTCAGCCGCGCTGGGGCAGGAAGTGCACCAATTTGAACTGCAAATTCTGCTCAAAGGCCATTATGACAGCTTCAGTGCGATTCTGACGATCCATGCCGGGGCCGGGGGCACGGAGGCCCAGGACTGGGCGGAGATGCTCCAGCGCATGTACATTCGCTGGGCGGAACGGCACCGGTTCAAGGTAGAGATGCTGGACTACCTCGCCGGCGAGGAAGCGGGCACGAAGAGTGTGACCCTGGCGATTCGGGGGCCGTACGCTTATGGCTTCCTGCGCTCGGAGATGGGCGTGCACCGGCTGGTGCGCATTTCCCCGTTCGACGCCTCGGGTCGGCGCCATACCTCTTTTGCGGCGCTGGAAGTGATGCCTGAGATCGATCAGGACGTGGCAGAGATTCAGATTCGTCCGGAGGACCTGCGGGTTGACACTTTCCGTGCGAGTGGCGCCGGCGGCCAGCATATCAACAAGACGGAGTCGGCCGTGCGGATCACCCATTTGCCGACCGGCGTCGTGGTGGGGTCCCAGCAGGAGCGCTCGCAGCTCCAGAACCGTGACATCGCCATGACTATGTTGCGGTCTAAGCTGGTCGAAC
>JAQBPS010000314.1 GCA_028287415.1 Bacillota bacterium
ATATATTTAATCTGTGTTCATTCCCTAAATCGGTGTAACCCGTGAAATCCGTGGCCATATAAAAAAAGGCCGCCGGCACAGCCCGGCAGGCCCAACTCAACCCCAAACCTAAGACGAGCGATCGAACTCCCCTACCATACCCCCGGCCTGACATTGCCGGTGCGCAGCAGCTCAGAGACCGTGACGATGCGGTACCCCTGGTTCCGGAGCGTCCGGATCTCCGTCGGCAAGGCCTGAATCGTGCTGGTCAGATCCTCACCCCGCCCGCCGGCCGAGTGGTGCAGGATGATCGCCCCATTGCGGATGTTCGGCACCACGTTGTGCACGACACCGAGCGCGGTCTGGTGTGGCTTCCAGTCCAGGGAATCAATGTCCCACAGCACCAGCCGGTAGCCCAGCCCCGTGGCGGTCCCGCTCACCAGCGGATTCACATCACCATACGGGGGCCGCAAAATGGTCATCGGCCGGCCGGTGATGCCGCGCACCGCATCATTCGTCGTGTTCAGTTCGTTGGTGATTTGCTGCGCCGTCAGCTTGCTCAGCATCGGGTGATGGAACGAGTGATTGCCCACCTCATGCCCCTCCGCCACCATCCGCTTTACGACGCCAGGGTGCGCAGTCACACGGTTGCCGACGACGAAGAAGGTGGCCGGGACATGGTTCTGCCGAAGCACATCGAGGATTTGCGGTGTGAAGACGCCGTCCGGACCATCATCGAACGTGAGGGCGACCAGCCGCATGGCAGGGTCCCCCCGCATGTAGGCAGTCGGCTGCGGATGCGGCGGGTCTTCGTGGGGCCGGGTCGCATGCTCGGGGCCGTGGGCCAGGTCCGGCACATCACTGGGCGTAGCCACCCCGGGTGCGGACGGTGTCGCAGCCCCCGGCAGCCCTGCGGCCCCGGGCGGCCCCGGGGGCGGCATCATCTGTTCCCCAGCCGGTGCCTGCGGCGCCGCCGGGGACTGCGGCGCAGGACGTGGCTGCGGCGTCCCGGCACGGCAGCCACTCACGACAAACAGGGCGACCATAAGCAATGTAATCAGCAGATGCCGCACCCCGGTCCCTCCTTGGTACAGCCTGATGCCTGGTCTCGGCCAGGCCGTCGGCCTTTTCATACTCATCGCTGCGGTTAGATTGCCCATGCGAATACGGGACTATGTTATGGCCGGATTATGCGCTATACTGAATCGGCGCTGCTGCCGATCGGTTTTGATTAGGGGGAAGCGTGCCGCGATGAAACTGGACCGACTCAACAGTACACCGGTGAAGCTGCTGCAAAAACCGGTGACCGCGCTGCTCTTCGCGATCGGCATGATCCTCATCCTGCAGGTCTCCAAGGTGGAGCGCTGGGATGCGCTGCTATGGGCCACGCTCTTCTTCCTCTGTCTCGACGCTCACAAGGATCAGGGCGACGACTCATGGCTCCGCTTTTTGCCAATGGGGATTCTGATGCTGGCTGGCCCATTCTACATCTACAAGCATGCCGCTGACTGGTGGTGGCAGATCGCTGAGTGGCAGATGAACAGCGTCCACCACTACTTCAACTGGGACCAGGCCTTTGCGCGCATCCCCCTCAACGACCCGGGCGCCCTCGCCCGGATCTTCCCCAGTGCGTGGTTAACCGAGAAGCTGAAGTGGGTCTACAACTATGGCTTCGGGTTTGCGATCTGGGGCGCCGTAATCCGCAGCTTTGCCGCCCGCGACTGGCGCAAAATGCTGCATTACCTGCTGGCGACGCACCTGTTGCAGACGCCGTTGATCATACCGTTTTACAATACAATCGAGCTGCACGAGGTCTGGTGGGTGCTGGGCCGGGCCGACGCTTTCATCCGGCCGACCTTTATGGACGCCTATCATCTAAAGCTAAACGCGCAGAACTGCATGCCGAGCATGCACACTTCGATCGCCTTTGCCGTGCTGCTGCTAGCCTTGCGGGAGAAGGGGCCGATCTTCAAGTACGGCATGGCCGCTTACTGTGGGGCGATCATCTTCTCGACGCTCTACCTCAACATCCACTGGACGCTTGATGTGGTTGCGGGGCTTGCCTTCGGCTACGGCGTGGTGAAGCTGTCCGACTGGATCATGGTCAAGGTGCGCAAGTGGACGGGGACGCGGCCGGTCGAGCCGGCTCAGCCCCTGTCGACGGCGCTGTAATGCAGCAGAAGCTCCCGTGACGGTCATGACGTGACGGGAGCTGATCGCCAGCACTCAAGGCGGGGGAAAGGTGAAAGGGGGGCTGCCCTATGCCCCCCTTTCACTTATTTTGTACCTATGCTGCGGCGACTGTAATTGCATTGATGTTGTCGCGCAATTCACCAGTCCGGTGTACACTGCCCCCAGGTGGTGATGCACCATGCACGAGGAACGCCCGATTCGCGGCGACCGGGTCGGCATCTACATCCGCTGGTCGACGGAGGACCAGGGCGAGGGCACGACCCTCGCAGTGCAGCGGGAGGCCTGCCAGTCCTACATTCACAGCCAGGGCTGGACGCCATCCGACGCCCTCACCTTTGTTGATGATGGCATCTCCGGGGGCACGGTCGACCGCCCGGCCCTCACCCGGCTGCGTGCCGCCGTCCGGGCCGGCGAGGTCGACTGCGTGGTCGTCTACAAGCTGGACCGGCTCTCCCGCTCCGTCGTCGATATGGTCAAGCTGGTCCTCGAGGAGTGGGACGGCCGTTGCTACCTCAAATCGGCCCGGGAGCCCTTGGACACGGTGACCCAGGCCGGGCGGCTTTTCTTCTACCAGCTTGTCGCCTTCGCCGAGTGGGAGCGGAGCGTCATCCGCGAGCGCACCTTCGCCGGCAAGTTGCGCCGGGCACGGGAGGGCAGGAACCCGGGCATCACGGCGGCTTATGGCTACCGGCTGGGCCCGGGCGCCGCACTGGTGGTCGCACCCGATGAGGCGCCCGTCGTGCAGCTGATCTACCGCCTCTACCTGTCCGGCCTGGGCTGTACCCAGGTCACCCGGCGCCTGGCGGAGCTCGGCCACCCCTCCCCCAGCGGCGGGCTGTGGAGCACCGGACAGATCTCGCGGATGCTGAACAACCCGATCTACACCGGCCAGCTCGTCTACGGCAAGCAGGTCACCATCCGTGGCAGGCGGGTCAAAAGCGGACAGCCCCTGGTCGTGCGTGAGGGCGCCGCCCCACCCATCATCGACATGGCGACCTTCACGGCGGTCCAGCAAGCCAAGGCCCGCCGGCCCGGGGTCGGGCGCAGTGGCGCTCCCTCCGGCCGTACCCTCGCCAGCCAGAGCCTGCTCACCGGCCTCCTCCGCTGCCGATGTGGCCGCGCCTGCCGCGCCAGCATCAGCGCGGGCTATCGCTACTACTGCTGCGGGGGCGCACCCGGCTGCGTCGCGGGGCGCATTCGCCAGGAAGTGCTGGACGAGCTTGTCGCAGGCGCGCTCCTCGAACGCTACAACGGCAGCGAGATCCGGGCGCGGCTCGCCGCAGAAGCAGAGCGGCAGCGACGGGAGTGCGAGACGACGCTGGCGGCGGCCGAGCGGCAACTGGCCCGACTGCGGGAGAAGCAATCCCGCCTGGGCCGGCTGCTGCTGGACCAGACACTCACCCCGGCCGAGTACCGTCAGCTCAAGAGCGGCCTCGATCGGGAGATGAGCGTAATCAACGATCGGATCGTTCGGTACGAAGCAGCGCCAAAGGCACGGTCCGCGCTGGAACCGATCGACTCCTTCACCATACTCACGCCTCAGGAGCGTAAGCAGCTGCTAAGGCACCTGCTCCGGGAGATCCGGGTCTATCGGGACCGCCCCGGCGCCAATCTCGACGTCGAGATTTTATGGCACAAGTAACAAGGCCGGGCGCCCTCAGCAGGCGCCATGCCCGATCGCTAACCCAGCACGACCTCAGCCCGCGCAGGCGTCCCGTCCCGCTCCGGCCCGAAGCAAGCTTCCTTTGAGGCTCGCCACAAGGCCTTGTCGGTCATAGCAGTCTCCTTGATGTGTTGGTGCTTCGTACATTGCCCTTTGCGCTCCTGTTG
>JAQBPS010000329.1 GCA_028287415.1 Bacillota bacterium
ACGCTGAAGCTGGATGGACTGGGGCGATCCGAACTCGTGACCAGTAGTACCTTTACGGACACCGCTAGCCTGTCGACCGAGGAGCGGAACGCTGCCGCCTTCCTTCAGGCGTTGGGCATCGCCAGCCGCGGTGAACGGTTCCGCGGGAGTGCGCAACTGACACAGGCCGAGGCTGCGGCGTTCACGGTGCGTCTCATCAACCACCTGTCAGCCACCCGCTAGGCAGGGAGAACATTTTCGCCCGTCACGCCGTCTTAGTAGAGTAGAATGGGTGTGAAAGGGGGCGTGCAGGTGCGCGGAGATACTCTGCTGCTCTACCTGCTGCTGGCGGCGGTCATATACCTGATCTACAAGGTGCACCGGCTGGAACGGATGCTGGGCGAGGGGTCGCGGCGTCGCAAACCTCTGCGCGGCGACCGGAAGGTGATCCCCATCCTCAAGGATGAGATCCCGCCAGGGCCCTTCAAGAGCGGCACCCGGCGCGATCGGGATCGCCCGTCTCCGCCGACCGAGCCCGAGCGTTAGCGCAAAGAAGCCCCCGTGACGGCCATGCCGTCACGGGGGCTGGTCGCGTCCACTAGAGTGCGAAGGTCGCACTCCGCTCCGGGCCCACGGAGAGGATCTGCACCGGCACACCCACCAGCTCCTCAACTCGGCGGACATACTGGCGGGCGCCCTCCGGCAGCTCTCCGACCGAGCGGGCCCCGCTCGTGGCGCCGCTCCAGCCCGGCACAGTCTCGAAGACCGGCGTCGCCTTGCGAAGCGTCCGCAGGGGCGGGACCGTGTTAACCACCTCGCCGTCCACCCGGTAGCCTGTGCAGATCTGGAGCTCCGGCAGGCCGTCCAGCACATCCAGCTTGGTCAGCACGAGCCCGGTGACCCCGGCCACCTCCACTGAAAACCGGGTGGCGACGGCATCGAACCAGCCGCACCGCCGGGGGCGCCCGGTCACCACGCCGAATTCGCCGCCCTTGGTGCGCAGGTATTCGCCGACGGCCCCCTCCTGTTCACTGGGGAACGGGCCCTCGCCCACAGCGGTCGTGTAGGCCTTTGCCACACCCAGGATCTCGGTGATCGCCCAGGGCGGGACGCCGGCTCCGACCGCGGCCGAGCCGGCCAGCGGGGAGGAGGAGGTGACGTACGGGTACGTGCCCCAGTCCGGGTCCCGCAGCACGCCGAGCTGCCCCTCAAGCAGGATCTGCTCGTCCCGGGAGAGGGCGCCCCGGACGAGGCCCAGGGAGTCGACAATGCGTTCCTTCAGCTGCTCGCCGTAACCCCAGTATTGCTCAATAACGGACTCAGCGTCGACGGCAGCCACCCCGTAGATGTTGACCAGCACCGGGTTGACGCCCTCCAGCGCCCAGCGGACCTTGTCGGCCAGCCAGTCCTTCTCCAGCAGGTCGGCCACCTGGAGGCCCCGGCGGGCAGCCTTGGCGGTAAACGCCGGCCCGACGCCTCGCAGCGTCGTGCCAATCTTGCGATCGCCTCGGGCCTCCTCTTCCAGCCGGTCGAGTTGGAGGTGCCAGGGCATCACCAGCGACGCCCGCTCTGCGATCGCCAGCCGCTCCGTGGTCACGCCCTGCCGCTCCAGGTCGGCGATTTCACCGAGGAGGGTGGCCGGGTCAACGACCACGCCCGGCCCCAGCAGGCAGCGCACGCCCGGGTAGCAGATGCCGCTGGGGATCAGCCGGAACTTGAAGGTTCCCAGCGGGTTGACAATCGTATGGCCAGCGTTGGCCCCGCCCTGGTAGCGAATCACCAGATCAGACCGCTCCGCCAGATAGTCCACCATCTTGCCCTTGCCCTCATCGCCCCACTGTGCGCCGATCACCGCTGTAACCGCCATGGCCCATCAGCTCCTTCATCGTTCTGCCCGCTCATTGAACCACAGGAGGGGTATTCCTTACTAATACAGAAACGTTATGTAGCTATAACTGGAGGTTAGAACTGGCGATGATTAGAGGACTGGATACGTTGTGTCAAGTGGTGGCGGCGGGCAGTCTCAACATTGCGGCGGAGCGGCTGCACCTGTCGCAGCCCGCGGTCAGCAAGCAGATTCGGGCGCTGGAGGATGAACTCGGCGTGCAACTGCTATTCCGGGGCGCCCGGGGCGTGGAACTGACCCCGGTCGGGCGGCAGGTCCACCGCATGGCCCGCCGGGCGGTCGCCGCCATGGAGGGCTGCCGGCGGGTCGCCGAGGCCTGGAAGGCGCCGGAGCAGGGCCGGCTGGTGGTGGCAGCGGGGCTCACCCTTACGCTCTTCACCCTGCCGCCGGTCATTCAGACGTTCCGCACCCGAGTGCCCGGGGTCGGCCTGGAGGTGGTCACCGGCGACAGCCGCGAGTCCCTGGCCCGGCTGCTCGCGTTCGAGGCGGATGTTGCGCTGGTTACGTCACCGTCCCCGCACCCGGAGGTGCAGGCGGTGCCGCTGTTCGTCGACCCGCTGGTGCTGGTGGGGGCACGGGGCCAAGTGCTGCCGCGATCCGTCGGCGAGATCGCAAAGGCCGGCGCCCCGCTGATCTCCTTCAAGCGTGGCTCCGGCCTGCGGCAGTATGTGGACCAGGTGCTCGAGGGCCGGGGCGCCAGCCCGGGCGCAGTCATGGAGTTCGACTCGATCGAGGCGATCAAGACGATGGTCGGGTTGGGGCTGGGTCTGGCCTTGCTCCCATGGTCCGCCGTGCGGGAGGATGCCGCCGCCGGGCGCCTCGTGGCTGCCCGCCTGACAGACTGGCCGGATGCGGGGCGCACGGTCACGCTGCTGCGGCGCCGGGCCGGGCTCCGCAGCGGGCCAGTCGGGCCGTTCACCAGCATTGCCCGGGAGGTCCTGTCGAAAATCCCAGGCGCCCAACCATGACGAAGGGAAGTGTCCGCATGAATGGGCGGCACCCGGTGGTTCGGCGAGATCGCAGCGACCGCCGTGGATGCCGACCATTCCTCCGCCATCATCGATGGGGATCAGATTCTCTACAGCTGCTCAACGTGCGCGGTGGTGCCCACTCATTTCGGGTCACTGTCTACGAGCTGTAGCCCTTCGAAACGTTGCTATTCTGAAGGACGTCAAACACATTGACTGGTAACGCCGGGGGGGGACGATTGTGAAGCAGTTGTGCGCCTTGGTGGGGATCGCTGTCGTTCTGACGGGATGTGCTGCCACCGGGAAGGGGCTGGGGCCCGTTGGGACGCCGGCGACGGACAACCCGCCGGCCACCTGGAACGCGAAGCAGGCCCACCTGGTGTCACCAGCCACAGGGTGGGTTCTGGTGACCAGCGGCACGATTCAGGGAATGGTCGTTGTCCACACCGTCGATGCAGGCGCGCATTGGCAACTGGTCTCCCGTGGCGGCGGCCCTGGTGGCACCCCGACCGCTCAGCATTTGCCCAACACCGAGTACGTCACAGGGGTTACCTTTCGGACTGCTGCGGAAGGATGGGTGACGGCGCGGTACCGCACCACCAACGATGTCGCCCTGTACCATACCGCGGACGCTGGCCGCACATGGCAGCGTCAGCCCATCGCCTATCCCGATACGGGCAGCAAGATCCACTACTGCGATGCCTTTCCGCCGCAGTTCATCGGCGCCGATCGCACCGCCGGTGTGCTGGTGCTGCAATGCAGGGGCACGCCGGAACCCGGGTGGGTGGCGGTGTACCGAGCTATGACTTTATCACTGCCGACCAGGGGTGGGCGCTCCTTGATCCGGGGGATTTGCAGATGACCAAGGACGGGGGCCGCACCTGGGCACAAGTGGCAAACCTGACCGCACAGTACGGCAAGATCGACTTTGCGGATCAGCAAACGGGATGGCTCACAGACACCAGTGGGTCGCTGCAAGCTACGGCTGATGGGGGTCGCACCTGGACGTCGCTGAGCGTGGGCACCCGTTAGCCCGGGAGCGCGCTTACTCCAGCCAGCGCACCCAGGCCAGGTCCGGCGCCGCCTCCGCCAGATTCCGCACCGCCCGGTCCTCCTGGTCCGCCCAGCCAAACGTGTGCAGCCGCAGCGACAGCGTGGCGCTGCCCTGTGTGAACGGCTCCACTTGCAGCCACGCCAGCGGCTTGTAAGGCCGCAACTGCGCCGCGAGCTGCTGAATGGCGGACGTCATGCGCACCCGCTGTTGTTCGGAGAGGTAAGGCCACAGCAGGGACTCGCAGAGGAACAACGTGTTGCCCTCGGGCATGGCGTTGTAGGTTTCCATCAGCAGAGCCGCCAGATCGTGCTCGACGGCGCCGGATCGGATCTCCGCCGCCCCGAACGTGGGGACCAGCGCCGCAGCGGCCCGCAGACGCTCCAGTGCGGCCAGCTCATCCGGCCAGAAGAAAGCCTCCCGGGCCTGGCGCTGGTCCGGATCGGTCAGATCCCCGGGCTCCTGGTCAAGCCCAACGCGGGCCACGACCGTCGGCACCCCCCGGTCCAGGAGCCGCCGCACAGCACCATCCCGGTCCGCAACCGCAATCGCCAGGTGCAGCGGCGACTCGCCCAAGCCGGGGCCATCGCCAAACTGGTAAGCATAGCGGTCGAACCAGAGGTTCAGCCCGGCCCCGGCGCCCGCCTCCACCACCGAGAGCCCGCCCCCGAAGCGCTCCGTCACCGCCAGGGCGCCGAGCACAAAGGCGCTGCTGCGCCGCACCTCGGGGCGCTGCGGCTGCCAGGAGAGCATGAAGTCCAGGATCTCCTCCGGGCTGGCGGCAAGGGCGCCCTCGGCTGCCGCCACCAGCGCCGCCCGGTCAGTATCGCCATAGGTGCCGCCACATGACGGGAAGAAGCGCGCCAGCTCCGGCGCACCCCCGCCGAGTGCCAGGTGGTGCAGGCCCGCGATCATGAGCGCTGGGTTCGGGGTGACGACCGCCGTGATCCGAAAGAACCTGCTGAAAATGTCGATGACCCCTTGGCCAGGGGCGGCGCCCAGTCCCTCGCAGAGTGCGGCGCCCAGCGGCGAGATTTCCCGGCATTGGGCGGCCTGGGCGGCGAAAGCCTGCCGGAGATGCTGAAGCAGGATCGGATCCATCAGAGATCACCTCATGAAAAATGTCGCACCAGCGCACTTATGTGTTCGGCTTAGCGGATATCCGGCACCGTGGGGTAAAATAGCAGTAGGACAGGCTCATCTTACCACGCCGCACACAGACCGGCGCTAGCACCGGAGGTGTCTGCATGCTCAGCCGCCGTCATTTTCTGATCGGGGCCGCAACGGTGCTGGCCGCCTCCGCCACTGGCTGCCGCCTACGAGTGCCGACCCCGGCCACCGAGCCCGCAAAGCGGCTCCAGGCAGCGGAGCCGGTCGGGGAGCGCCCTTTCCGCATCGCCCTGCTGTCAGATACGCACTGCCAGGAGTTGTCCCCCCTCGCCTCAGCGCCCGCCAACGCCAAGCTGATGCGGGCGGTCGCTGACTTCAAGACCTTCAAGCCAGACCTCTGGCTGTGCAATGGCGACGTCAGCGACGACGGTTTGCCGGGCCAGCATGCGGCCTTCAAGCGGATCCTCAGCGCCGTGGCGAGACCCGGTCAGATCATGGTCACCACGGGCAACCATGAGTTCTACGATAAGGGAACGCCCGATGACGTTGCCCTGACCCGGTTCCGTGAGGCGTTTGGCCTCAAGCAGGCTTACAACAACCGGATGGTGGGCGGCATCCACATGGTGATGCTCGCTGACGAGCAGTGGAAGACCGCGCCGAAGAACCCTGACTGGGCCTGGCTTATGCCGGAGCAGCTGCACTGGTTTGAACAGGTACTCCAGGAGCACCGGGACAGGTTCACGGTCGTTTGCCTTCACCAGCCCCTGCAGGAGACGGTGCTCTGGAGCCAGGGGAACAACAACTTCGGCGGCTGTGGCCAGGTGGCTGAGCTGCGGGCGATCCTGAAGCAGAATCCGCAGGTGAAGCTCTGGCTCTCGGGCCATACCCATCAGCTGACCCAGCTTCAGGGCCAATCGCTGAAACAAGGTGAGGTCACCTTCGCCGCACTGGGCTCCACCTTTTATCTCTTCGACAGCAGCGGTGCCACCAAGAACTTTGATGCCAGCGAGAGCCGCATGCTCGAGGTCTGGCCCGACCGGGTGCTCCTGCGCTCCCGCGACCACGCCAACCAGGCATGGTTCGACGGCCAGGACCTGACCCTGCGCCGGGCTTGACACCCGGACACACCAACGCCCAGACACACCAACGCCCAGACACACCAACGCCCGGGGAGATGCTCCCCGGGCGCTTGTTTATGCCTGGTCATCCGCGCCTTCGAGCGGCTTCAGTGCCGCCACGATCAGGCGCTCGTGCGCCGGCGTCACCCCCGACGCCACGATCTCGCCCACCGTGCCCGCAAGGTCGGCGACCACAGCCTGCTCCTCCCGGTGCACCGCCAGCGCCACGCCTATGTGCGCCAGCGCCAGGAAGTACCCGTCCTGCGCCCCGAACTCCGGGTAGACCGCCGCCCCCGTCGCGGCCATCGGGCCTTCCGGCGACCGCTGGTACAGCGGCCACACGAGGCCTTCGGCATCCAGCCCGGCCAGCTCATCAATGAAGCGCTGGAGCCAGTCATCCTTCACGCCCCTGTAGCCGAGCCGGTCAACGAGCTGCTCCACCCGGCGCGCTGCGTAGGGTTTCTCGCCCAGCTCCGCCAGCGTAACCGCGGCAAGTGCCACGCCCAGCCACCAGTATTCGACCGCGGACAGTTCCCGCCCGTATTCCTGCGGCGCTTCGGCCAGCATCCGGCGCCCCTCGCCCAGGAACGCCGGCAGGTTCCCTGTTTCTTCCTCGTGCATCTTATCCCCCCACGGCTGCGACTCTTCCCCACCATGGTAGACGCTGTGGGCGGTCATGTAAAGTCTGCCAGCGCTGGGGAAAGGGTTGGCGCCCCAGGTTTGTCGAAAAGGATCAGGCACGCAAAAGGAGGCTTGTCACCGCATGCCATACATTACGGTGCAGGGCCCGGGACAGGCCGAAATCGTCGTCAAGAAGTCGCGGTTCATCGCCAGCGTCGCCCCCGCCCGAACCGATGAGGAGGCCTGGGCCTTCATCGAACAGATCCGCGGCGAACACAAGGAAGCGACCCACAACTGCTTCGCCTTCAAGGCGGGTGCGGGCCAGCGTCTCTCCGACGACGGCGAGCCCAGCGGCACCGCCGGGCGCCCCATTTTCGATGTGATCGACAAGCAGGGGCTATCCGATACGGTGGTCGTCGTCACCCGCTACTTTGGCGGCATTTTGCTGGGGGCCGGCGGGCTCGTCCGCGCGTACAGTCAGGCTGCGGTCGCGGGGGTGGAGGCGGCCGGTGTCGCCACGGCCGTCCTGGCGGTCGACTTCCGGCTCTCACTGGATTATCCGCTGGTCGGCAAGGTCCAGTATCTCCTGGAGCAGCGGAACGCTCTCACCCTTAACACCGAGTTCGGGCAGGACGTCGTCATCGATTGCCGGCTTCTGGCGGAGCAGGCCGACGGGCTGGAGGCGGCTCTGGCGGAAGCATCCGCCGGTCGGATCAAGGCCGAGCGCCTCCAGGAGCTTCAGGTGGCCACGAACCTGCGACCCATCCATGGTGAATAGCCATCAACGTGTGACAGCTTGTTCGCTGATTATGCGAACATTATGAGGGCGTTTCTAAAATTCTTGTTACGGTTGTACTACGAGTGTAGCAATGTCGCGTACATTCACGGTAAGGTATGTGTAGCTATGTTAACGAAAGGAGGTGCTAAGCAGTTGCACCTCCCGAAGGCAACTCGTCGCGGTCTGATATATGCCACCGCTTGCGCGATCGCCACGAGCGGTATCATGTACGCATGGCA
>JAQBPS010000355.1 GCA_028287415.1 Bacillota bacterium
CCGTGAGTAGCGACGACCTGCTGGCGATCGGCCGGACGAACGACTGCATTCTCTATGGCGGCCGGGTCAATCTGACGGTCGATGCGACGGATGATGAGTTGCGGGCGCTGATCGGCGGGTTGCCGGCGTCCGCCTCAACCGACTATGGCCGCCCGTTCAGCGAGATCTTCCGGCGGTACCACAACGACTTCTACAAGATCGATCCGATGCTGTTCAGCCCCGGCGAGGTCTGGCTGACGGGCGTGGCGAGCGGCAATACGTTCCACGCCGGGCGGATCGATCCGGTCATCCTGCGGCAGTCGCTGCTCGGGGGGTGAAGCGGCAGTGCAGAGGCGGGTGGCGATTCTTACGGGCAGCGAGAATTGGCATGTGCGGGTGTTGAGCCAAGCATTGCGCGACCGAGGCTGCCAGGTGTCGGTGCTGCCGGTGGTTGCGGTGACGGCCCGGGTCGGCGGGGGTCCAGCCGTGTCCTGCCGGGACGTGGCGCTCGATGCGCTCGACGCTGTGGTCATCCGCACCCTGCCGGGCGGCACGACCGAGCAGATCGTCTATCGCATGGATGCGCTCCAGACGCTACAGCGGCGTGGGGTGCGGGTGGTCAACAGCCCCCGGGCCATCGAGCGGACCGTGGACAAGTACCTGACCTCGGCCCTGCTTGAAGAGGCCGGTGTGCCGACTCCGCTGACGATTGTGGCGCAGGGCTTCGACGCTGCCATGCAGGCCTTCCGGGAACTGGGCGATGTGGTCGCAAAGCCGCTGTTCGGCTCGGAGGGCCGGGGCATCGTCCGCCTGACGGATGCCGACACCGCCTACCGGGTCTTCCGGGCCTGGGAGCTGATCGGTGCGGTTTACTACCTCCAGGCATTCATCCCCCACTGCGACTCGGACGTGCGGGCATTCGTGATTGGCGAACGGGTGGTGGCGGCCATGACACGCACGGGCGATAGCTGGAAGACGAACGTGAGGCAGGGGGCTGAGCCGACGGCGTTTGAGCTGCCGCCGGCCTGGGCCGAGCTGGCCGTCCGAGCGGCCCGGGCGGTCGGCGCAGATTATGCCGGCGTCGATCTGCTGCCGGCTGCGGATGGGCGCATCTTCGTGCCCGAGGTAAACGGCATTCCCGGCTGGGCGGCGCTGCAGCGGGTATCCGCTGTCGATATCGCAGGATTGATCGCAGAGCAAGTGCTGGAGGGGCTGACATGAGCGGGACGGGCCGGCGCATCACGTGGGCGGCAGGCGCTGCCTGCATGCTGGAAGCGACTGCTGAGAAGCCCGGTAACGTGACCCCGACCCGGGCGTTCAAAGATATGACCTACAGCGACTTCGTGCTGAGTAGTCTGGTTTTAGGCCCGGTGATGGGGCAGGCCGGCCGTCTGCCCGTCGGCGAGTTGATTCTCCAGGCCGTGCAGGCGACGCGGGCCGTCACCCCGGCCAATACAAACCTGGGCATTGCGCTGCTGCTGGCGCCGCTGGCGCGGGCCTATGCGCTTGGCGAGGCGGCTGCTGCGGACGGGTTGGCTGCCGGTACCCGGGCGGTACTCCAGGAGCTGACCGTCGCGGATGCACGGGCGGCGTACACGGCGATCCGTCTCGCTAACCCCGGCGGCCTGGGGCGAGTCAAGGAGCAGGATGTGCACGACGAGCCGACCGTCACCCTGCTGGCGGCGATGGCGGCTGCGGCCGGCCGGGATCTGGTGGCGGCCCAGTACGCCGGGGGCTACGGGTCGGTCTTTCAGGTCGGGCTGCCCGCGCTGCTGGGCACCCTGGAGCGGGGGGCCGCAGTGCCGGAAGCGGTGGTCCAGACGTTCCTCACATTGCTGGTGGCGGCGCCGGACACGCTGATCGCCCGCAAGCTGGGGCCGGAGGCGGCCGAGGCGGTGACGACTCTGGCCGGGGCGGCACTGGCGGCGGGCGGGGTCCTGACGGCGGCAGGGCGCCGGGAGATTGCGCTGTTGGATGATCATCTGCGTGATGGCCACAACCGCTGGAACCCCGGCACGACGGCGGATCTCACGGCGGCGGTGCTGTTCGCGGCCTTGCTGCTGCGCGGGCCCGACTTGCTCTCCAGGCGAAGCGGAGGGGGCGGCGATGCGGATCCTGGTCTGTGAGTATCTGTCTGGTGGCGGGGGCATTGCGTTCGTCGAAGCGCTGCGCATTGAAGGCAAGGCGATGCTCGCCGCCGTGGTCGGCGACTTCCGGCGGCTGGGTCAGCATGAGGTTGTGACCGTTGCGGCCGCCGGGCCGGGCGGTTTTCTCGCCGCGTTCCGGGACGGATTGCGCTGGGCGGAGGCCGCGCTGGTGATCGCACCGGAGAGCGGCGGCGTGCTCGCCTGGCTCTCGGCAGAGGTGGAGGCGAGCGGCTGCCGACTGTTGGGCTCTGCCAGCGATGCGGTCGCGGTCGCTGCCGACAAGCTGGCCACGGGCCGGCTGCTGGCTGAGGGCGGGGTGCTGACGCCGCTCTGCCGGGCGGTTGAGGCCGGGGGCGGCGGGGTCTACCCGTCTGTGATCAAACCGGTGGATGGCTGCGGTGCTGCGGGCGTGTGGCTGGTCCGCAACGACGGCGAGCGGGCGGAGGCGTTGCGGCGGTTGCTGCCGGGCGGCGCCTGTCTGGAGCAGCCCTATGTGGCGGGGCTGCCCGCGAGCGTCTCGCTGCTGGTGGGGGCGGGGGGCAGGGCGCAGGCGCTGAGCCTGAACCGGCAGATGATCGAGGTGGTCGACGGGCAGTTCGTCGATTGCGGCTACCCCGAACCGTTGTCGACTCACCCACTTGCCGCCCGCGCCCGATCGGCGGCGGTGGCGGCCTGCCGGCTGATCCCCGGGCTGCGGGGATTCGTCGGCGTGGATGTGGTGCTGACTGATACGGATGTATGGGTGATTGAAGTGAATCCGCG
>JAQBPS010000373.1 GCA_028287415.1 Bacillota bacterium
GGCTCCTGCATGCGCGGGTCGAGCTGGTACGTCATGCCGCCCGTGAGAATGCCGTCCACGTAGGCGTGCACCTCAATGACGGCCTCCTTGCCCATCTGCTCCACCTCGGCCGGCGTGAAGTCCAGGCCCGCCCTGAGGCGCATGGTCACCTCGCGGTCCGCCCGGGGCCCCAGCGAGAACTTCGCCCCGCCGGCGCTTGCGAACTGGAGCTCCCACTGCTTCTCCCGCAGGAAGGCGGGCATGGCGACCTCCAGCCTGACCTCGACCGTCCTGTCGAACGGGTTGTTCACCCAGAAGTGCCGCCCGATGAACGATGCCACCAGGCCCTTGATGCCGGCGCCCGCCGCCACCGGGGCGACGTTGCGCTGCGCCACGTTGTTGTCGTTGCGCACCAGCCACCACTCCGGCATCGGGCCGGCCACCGTCTCGGTGTTGGCCGGGTCGCCCGTGGCCGACACGGCCGCCAGCAGGCACTCGTGGCCGACCTCTTCGGGTGTCCACTCGAACGGGCCGACGATCGTGCTGGCCCCGGGCGCCAGGGCCCCGGCCACGGTGACCGCCGCGGTCGTCATCGGCTGCCAGTCATCCGGCCAGCTCAGGCCGACGGACGGGCGGCAGTGGTACCCCTTCACGACCACGTTCGTGGCGCTCGTCGTGCCGCGGTTCTTGATACGGATGTAGACGTAGTTGGGGATGCCCACCACCGGCGTCTCGTGCGCCATGCCATTGTCCGCCGTCAGGCGGTTCCAGATGTCCGTGGTGCTCCAGTGGTTCGCCAGGTAGCCGTACTCGCCGGCCCGTCCATCATCGATATAGACGTCGACGGCGGGCGGGGCGCCCTGCGTGGTGACCGGCATCGGGCTGCCTGCGGGCTGGTAGAGGCCCTGCTTCTCAAAGCTCCAACGGATCACCTTGTGCACGCCGCCGCCGCCAATCCCCTCAAACAGGGTGGTGCCGATGTCGGCGTTCATCAGCGTCGTCGCGAAGACGGCAGCGTTGGGCGTCGGGGTGATGGGGGCGGTGGCCAGGGAGCCGATCGCCCGGATGATCAGGTAGGCGGTCCAGCGGGCGGCATACTTCTCGAGGTTGAGGTAGCCGGAGTCGCCGCCGAGCGACCGGTAGATGCGGAATAGAGTGGTCGAGAGGATCTGCTCGCTGCTGTAGCTCCCCACATCGTTGGCGCCGCCCCAGCCCCAGCCGCCGGCGACCGAGCGGTCATGCCGCCGGCCCGGGAGAACCCAGGGGAAGGTCTGGAAGCGGTCCGGCGCCAGCGAGCCCGGGTCGCACAGAATCGCTGCGAGACTGTCGCCGGCGCTGTGCGCAAAGCCGAAGTTCGGCGAGTGGACGCTGTCCCACAGCAGCGCATGGCTGAACTCATGCAGGACTACCCGCAGGTCGGTGGCGATGCCCACCGGCTGGCCTGACGCGGCGAGCGCGTACCGGAAGCCGTCCGAGCCGGTGCCGGTCGCATTGCCCGGGGCCTGCGCATTCACGCAGTTGCCGCCCGCACAGCCCGCACCGATCGTCGCCCGGTGGTCAACCGGCACCGGGAAACTGGTGCCATCAAAATAGGTGCCCATGTTGAAGCCCATGCCCTGGACGAGGCGGAAGACGAAATCCGAGTGGTAGTAGGCGTTGACGGCGGTGAAGTTGTCCGTGGGCACCGAGTAGGTGAAGTTGCCCGGCAGGGGTGCCGTGGGCGCCGCCACCGCCGGATCGCTGATGTTCGCCAGGCGGACGAATTCGCCGGTCAGGGCCTGGTTTGCGCCGGGCGCCGGCGCCGTGAGGCCGGGGAGCGTCACGACGGTGCGGAGCGCATCCAGCGTGGCCGCCCCGGAACCGGCAGTGATCATCGTATTGCCGGTGGCGGTGAGCGGATCCCGCTGGTAGACAGCGCCCGTCGCAGCGGATACGAACGCCCGCAGGTAGAGCACTGCGCCGGTCCGGGGCTCGATGAACGCCCGCCAGTTCAGCTCGTCCCAGCCGGGAACGGCCGTGGTGAAGAGGGCTTCGAGGACGATGTAATGCTGGTCCGCCTGGATGCTCTCCGGCACGTCGGCGACGGGGAGGGTCGGCGGGGCAGCCTCCATGTCGTGGCGCTCGGCGCCCCGGGTCGGTGAGTCGATCTGCCGGTGGGTGAGGACCTCGGGATCGAACCGCTCGTTCGGATCGTACCGGTAGATCCGCAGCTGCGTGCCGTTGATGGTGACGCCCTGGTTCTGCTGCCCCAGCAGGGCTGCCAGTTCCTTGGCATCCAGGCGGTCGGGGCTGAACCGGAAGTCCTTCGGGTCGACATAGTCGATCCGGACGGCGTGGTGCATGCTGCTGAGGGAGGTGGTAACCCGCAGGGGCGTATCGTTCATCCATACGCTGACGCCGGCACCCCAGACGGGCAGGCCGAAGTGGGTCTGGGCGTAGGAGACGACGGTCGTCTCCATGACGGACTTCTGCTCGGCGAACTGAAGCAGGCCGCCCTCCTGAGTGATCCGATTGTCAATTTGCCGGCTCAGGTCCTTCAATAGGCTGGGGTCAATACCGTAGATGCCTGCTGCCTCAAGCACGTACTGGCCGGCAAGCGCCTGGGGCGTGGGTGCGAGCAGGCCCGCAGGCAGGTTGTAGGGTTCATGGAGATGGGCCAGATGCCTGACAACGCCCTGAGCGTCTCGTTCCACGTCGACATTCGCCGTAAGCCTGAATGCCATCATGCTTCCTCCTCATTTAGGGAGCGCCCGAACGAATCGGGGTCTGATGACGGATTACACCGAATGGCTGGGAAATCTTGCCTCCCCTGCGTCAATGAGCCCTGAGCAAACAACAAAACAGCCGGGGTGACCCGGCTGTTTTGCGTGGCGGCTATGAAACTTACTTGGCCATCTTGGAGACCGGGATGAACTTCAGCTTCTCGACGCTCGAATCCTGGAATTCCTTGCTCATCATGAAGTCGATGAATGCCTTGGTGGCGCCGGTCGCCTCACCCTTGGTGTACATATGCTCATAGGCGAAGAACTTCCACTTGCCGCCGGTGACGGCCTCGGGAGCGTACGCAACGCTGTCGATCTTCACCCCTCCGACCTTGTTAGCGTCGAAGTAGGGGGCGTCAATATAGCCGATCGAGCCGGGAGCGCCGGCGACGGCGTCGAGCACCTTGCCGGTGGAGTCCATGACGATGGCGTCAGCGGGGGTCGCATCCTTGCCGCCCATGAAGACGCTCACGAAGGTGCCCCGGGTGCCGGAACCGTTCTGGCGGGAGACAACGCTGATCTTGCCTGCCTTGCCGCCGACGTCCTTCCAGTCCTTGATCTCGCCCTTGAAGATCTTGCCGACCTGGTCAGAGGTCAGGTCGGTGGCGGTGACGTCCTTGCTGACGATCAGCATCATCGGGGCAACGGCAACCTTGTGGTCAATCAGGCCGGCCTTGGCGGGCTCGCCGGTGGGCTCGACGTCAGAGTTGCCGATGTTGACAGCGCCGGAAGCTACCTGGGAGAGGCCGTTGCCCGAACCGCCGCCGGCGACGTTGACGGTCGCCTTGGCATTCTTTGTCTCGAATTGCTCCTTGGCAGCCATGGCCAGGGGGAGGAGGGCCGTCGAACCGCTGGCGGTGATGGTGCCCTCAACCGGCTGGGCAGCGGGAGTTGGGGCGGGGGTGGTGGTGGTGGGCGGAGTGGTGGTGGTGGGCGGTGTGGTGGAACTGCCACCGCAACCGAACAGGCTCAGGGCCACGGCGCCGGTCAGCAGCGCACCCGCGAGTTTCTGGGTAACAGCATGCATGTTGATGATCCTCTCCTCTGTGTGCTTTGGGTCATTCACGCATCCTCACTTTACGGTGCGCGTGTGAATCTCCCGGGTAGGAATTGTTAAGGGTCGGTTACGGTCCGCGGCGGCTTTCATGAAGGCGCCTCAGGCCACTCGGAAGACGTGCTGTTCGAGGAACTGCGCCACGCCATCGTCATCATTAGAGGCGGTGACCGCCCTGGCCACCTGCTTGACCATGGCGGCCGCATTACCCATGGCGACGCCCATGCCGACCCACTGGAGCATTTCCAGGTCGTTCAGGTTGTCGCCGATCGCGATCACCTCGCTGGAGCTGATGCCGTTCAGGGCGGTGAGGCGCTCCAGGCCGGTCGCCTTGGAGATTTCCGGGGCTGAGACCTCGAGCAGGGAGTAGCCGTTGCCCTCGGGCGTCACAAGCACGCGGAAGCCGCTCGCCATAGCGCCCGCCAGGCGGTTGGCCGCAGCCTCCACGCTGGCGGTCCGGTCAACGACCATCACCTTGAGGGTGTCCATGCCGGCGACGGCCCCCGCCAGGTCATACACCTGGACCGCAAACCGGGGATCCCGCCCCATGAGGCACGACTGCTCGGGCACAGAGGGCGCCTGTTCAAAGAACAGGTCAGGACCCTCGAGGGTGCCCCGGCTCGCAAACACGGTGAAACCCATGCGCCACAGCAACTGGACGGCGGTCACGGCGGCATCGCGGGTGAGGGGGCGGTGGAGCAGAATCTGCCCGGTGGCGGGGGTGACCACCAGCGCACCGTTGTTGACCACGAGGGGAGCCGTG
>JAQBPS010000377.1 GCA_028287415.1 Bacillota bacterium
TTATATGGCCACGGATTTCACTGATTACACAGATTTCCGTTCATAACACAGATTGTCAGGGCGTCTCTCTAGAAGGCAATACCAGATAAAAAAATATTTATAAAACACCCCAGTCCCGCCCTTCAGATCATCGCCCAAGGTAAAATCCGTCTGATGCCCGGAAATCCGTGCAATCCGTGCAATCCGTGGCCATAAAAATGCCGGAAAGGCCACACTGTCCCGACGGAGATGCTAACGCCATTTTTTGATTGCCACGGGTTGCGCTGCGGGCCTTTTTATATGGCCACGGATTTCACTGATTACACAGATTTCCGTTCATAACACAGATTGTCAGGGCGTCTCTCTAGACCGCAATACCAGATAAAAAAATATTATTAAACACCTAAGTCCCGCCCTTCAGATCATCGCCCAAGGTAAAATCCGCCTCATGCCCGGAAATCCGTGTAATCCGTGCAATCCGTGGCCATAAAAATGCCCGAAAAGGCCACACTCCCCCCACGGAGGTGCTAACACCATACGTATCGGACTAATATCGGACACGCATATTCCCGTAAGGGCCAAGGCCATCCCACACCAGGTCCTGCGGGCATTTGAAGGGGTTGACCTGATCCTCCACGCAGGCGATCTGGTGCAGCCGGACGTGCTGAGTCTGCTGCGGCAGGTCGCCCCGGTGGAGGCGGTGGCCGGCAACAATGACACGCCCGCCACGGCGGCGACCCTTGGGTTCACGAAGGCGTTTGACCTGGCAGGCTACCGTATCGGGCTAACCCACGGCCACATCGGCACCGGCAAGTCCTCAGTCCAGCGGGCGCTCAGCCAGTGCCCCGATGCGGACTGCATCGTGTTCGGGCACAGCCACATCGCCTACTGCCAGTATCACGGGCCGACCCTGGCCGTCAATCCCGGCTCCGCCACTGACCGGCGCCGTTCCCCGCACTGTTCCTATGGCTTCCTCTATCTGGAGCCCGGGGGACTGCGGGCCGAGATCCACTATCTTGATCAGGATGGGAGGAGCCAGCCATGACTCTGTACGGCGGCATCGAGGCCGGCGGCACGAAGTTCATCTGTGCGGTGGGCACCGGCCCGAACGATCTGCGGGCCGTCGCTCGCTTTCCCACGACCACGCCGGCGGAGACCATCGGCCAGGCGATCGCCTTTTTCCAGCAGCAGCCCGAACCGGTGGCTGCGATCGGGATCGGCTCATTCGGTCCGGTCGACCCCGATCCTTCGTCCGCGGATTACGGGACGATCACCTCAACGCCCAAGCCGGGCTGGCAGAACGTCCGTCTGCGGGAGCAGATCCAGGCCGCCCTGCGGGTGCCAGTCGGCTTTGACACCGACGTGAACGCAGCGGCGCTGGGCGAGCACCGCTGGGGCGCCGCCCGGGGGCTGGATACCTTCATTTACCTGACCGTCGGCACCGGCATTGGCGGCGGGGGCATGGTGGGCGGCCGGCTCATGCACGGGCTCATCCATCCCGAGATGGGCCATATCCGGGTGCCGCACGACTGGCAGGCCGATCCCTTCGCAGGGACATGCCCGTACCATGGCGACTGTCTTGAGGGGCTGGCGTCCGGGCCCGCCGTTGAGCGCCGCTGGGGCGTGCCCGGTGACCAGATGCCGCCCGACCACCCGGGCTGGCAGCTCCAGGCGCATTACATGGCTCACGGCCTGGCCACGTTCGTGTGCACGCTCTCGCCGCAGCGGATCATCCTGGGGGGTGGCGTGATGCAGCAGGAGCAACTGCTGCCGATGCTCCGCAAGGCGGTCCAGACGTTGCTGAACGGCTATGTGCAGTCCCCGGCGATCCTCGAGCAGATCGACCAGTACATCGTGCCACCGGCGCTGGGGGGCAACAGCGGGGTGCTGGGTGCGATTGCGCTCGCAGAGCGGGAGGCCCGGCGCACAAAACGCCCCGCACGCTGAATTTGCAGTGTGCGGGGCGTTTTGCCCTGTCTATTTGACCGGGATCTCGCCGGTGTCGAACTGCTCCTCCTCAGTCGACCCCTTCAGGGCCAGCGTCGATCCGGTCCCGCCGGTGATCGCCCGGGAGACGGCATCGAAGTAACCGGTGCCCACTTCCCGCTGGTGCTTGGTGGCCGTGTAGCCCTCCCGCTCCATGGCGAATTCCCGTTCCTGGAGGCGCACGTAGGCGGTCATGCCCTCTTCGACGTAGCCCCGGGCCAACTCAAACATGGATGCATTCAGCGCATGGAACCCGGCCAGGGTGATGAACTGGAACTTGTAGCCCATGGCGCCCAACTCCCGCTGGAACCGGGCGATCGTGGCGTCATCCAGGTGGCGCTTCCAGTTAAACGAGGGTGAGCAGTTGTAGGCCAGCACCTTGCCGGGGTACTCGGCGTGGAGTGCCTCAGCGAACGCACGGGCCTGCGCCAAGTCGGGCTTGGCAGTTTCACACCAGACCAGGTCCGAGTATGGCGCATAGGCCAAGCCGTGGGCGATCGCCGAGGCGATGCCCGGCCTTACCACAAAGTAACCTTCGGTGGTGCGCTCCCCGGTAGTGAACACCCGGTCGCGGGGGTCGGTATCGCTGGTCAGCAGGGCGGCGCCCAGCGAGTCGGTCCGGGCGACGACAACGGTCGGCACGCCCATGACATCTGCCGCAAGCCGGGCCGCCGTCAGGGTGCGGATGTGCTGGCTGATGGGGACCAACACCTTGCCGCCCATGTGGCCGCACTTCTTCTCGGAGGCCAGCTGATCCTCCCAGTGGACCGCCGCAGCCCCCGCTTCAATCATTGACTTCATCAGTTCGAAGGCGTTCAGCGGCCCGCCAAACCCGGCCTCGGCATCCGCCACAATGGGCGCCATCCAGTAGCGATCATCCTTGTCCTCCGCCCAGTGGATCTGATCCGCCCGGCGCAGCGCGTTATTGATCCTGCGGACAACGGCGGGGACGCTGTTCGCCGGGTAGAGGCTCTGGTCGGGGTACATGTGCTCCGCCAGGTTGGCATCGGCGGCCACCTGCCAGCCGCTCAGGTAGATCGCCTTGAGGCCCGCCTTCACCTGTTGGACCGCCTGGTTGCCGGTCACAGCGCCCAGGGCGGAGAGGTACGCCTCGCTGCCGAGCAGCGCCCACAGCCGCTCGGCGCCGAGCCGGGCGAGCGTGTGCTCGACGGTCACGGAGCCCCGCAGCTTTACCACCTGCTCAGCCGTGTAGTCACGCTTCGTCCCTGCCCACCGGGGGTTCTCCCGCCAATCCGCCTCAAGCCGTGCGGCTTCCTGCTGTACCCGCTCCTGCAAACGCTCCGTCATCGCAATCGCTCCCCTCTTCCTTAGTAGAGATAGGCGTAGGCCGCAACAGTGAGGAAGTCGTAAAAGCGTTCACCGAGGACTACCTGCTCAAACAGGGCGGTCGCATCCGCGAAGCGGCCGGAGGCGTAGGCCTCGTCACCGACCGCTGCCCTGATCTGCGCCAGTTCCTCAGCCACCAGCAGGCGAATCAGGGGCTGGCTGATGCGCGGTCCGTCGTTCGCAAGGCGGGCGCCGTGCCGCAGCCACTGCCAGAGCTGTGACCGGGCGATCTCGGCGGTGGCCGCGTCCTCCATCAGGTGATCGATCACTACGGCCCCCGTGCCCCGGAGCCACGACTCCAGGTATTGAATCGTCACGCTGATATTGCCCCGCAGGCCTGCTTCGGTGATCTTGCCGCCGCGAATCTGCGTGCCCAGCAGGGCGCCGGCCGTAACGTTCACATCTGCCCGCAGGCGGTCCAGCTGGTTCGGCTGCTCGCCGAGCAGCTCATCGAAGACCGCCGTGGCGACGGGCACCAGGTCGGGGTGGGCAACCCGGGAGCCGTCAAAGCCCTGCCGGGCCTCACGGCGCTTGTCGTTCCGGACATTGGCCAGCGCCGCCTCGTTCACCCGGGGATCGCGCCGGCACGGAATGAAGGCGGCCATGCCGCCAATCGCGTGGGCGCCCCGGCGGTGGCAGGTCCGGACCAGCAGGTCGCAGTATGAGCGCATGAATGAGACCGGCATGGTGATCTGGGAGCGGTCGGGCAGGACGAACTCAGGCTGGTTGCGGAACTTCTTGATCAGGCTGAAGATATAATCCCAGCGCCCGGCATTGAGGCCGGCGGAATGCTCCCGCAGCTCGTACAGGATCTCTTCCATTTCGAACGCGGCGAGGATGGTCTCGATCAGCACGGTCGCCTTGATCGTGCCCCGGGGCAGCACGAGCGCGTCCTGCGCATAGTTGAACACATCGTTCCAGAGGCGGGCTTCGCGGTGGCTCTCCAGTTTCGGCAGGTAGAAATAAGGGCCGGTGCCCCGGGCGATCAGCCGCCGGGCGTTGTGGAAAAAGTAGAGCCCGAAGTCGAGCAGGCTGGCCGACACCGGCTGGCCGCCGATCAGCACGTGCTTGTCAACCAGGTGCCAGCCCCGGGGGCGGACGATCAGGGTCGCGGTCTGTTCGTTCAGGGTGTAGCGCTTGCCGTCCGGATTGGTGAAGCTGATGCTTCGCTGGGTGGCGTCGGTCAGGTTCACCTGCCCCTGGATCACGTTCTCCCA
>JAQBPS010000488.1 GCA_028287415.1 Bacillota bacterium
TATGGAGTCGGCCTGCCACCTATGCGACCAACCGATTGGTTGTGGACACTACCCGTATATTAGCATAAATTCAATTGCCATTCCGTATGAGAAACGGCATTCGGTATTGTTAAACAAATTTTAAAACACAAAAGGATAATGCAAAATAGCTGTTGAATCAGGATGAGCGCGATTTTTTGGGTAATCGTTATCATATTCCTATGGAGGAGGACATCCCATGATCAGGTCCCCATGGAAGCGTACGTCCCCCTGGCTGGCAGTGATTCTGCTCGGTATCAGCCTCTTGCCGCCCGTTGCCATGGCTGATGGCGGCATTGCGGCCGCCGCTGAGACTGAAGGGCTAACCGCCCAGGCCAGCGCGGCTGCAGCCCCGGTCCTGCTATCGGGCTCAAGCCACACGCTCCTCATTCAGCCAGGCGGCGTGGTCTGGGCGTGGGGCAATAACGAGCACGGGCAGAGCGGCGGCAGCAACAGCTGGGTCAATGTCGAGCCCGTACTCGTGCCGGCGCTGCCCGTCGGGGTAAAGGCCGTCGCCGGAGGTGAGGGACACTCTCTGGCCATCGGGCCGGACGGTGCGGTGTGGGCGTGGGGAATGAACTACGCCGGACAAGTAGATCCGGATACATCCAGGGACTACAGCCCACACAAGCTGAAGATCGCGGGCGTCGCTGCGATTGCAGCCGGTGCCATGCATTCGCTGGCGCTCAAATCGGGGGGCGTTCTGGGCTGGGGCGCAAACGACCGCGGCCAGTTGGGAAATGGCACCTGGACGCAGGCGCTCACCCCGGTCGCGGTCCAGGGTCTCTCTAAGGTCACGGCGATCGCGTCGGGCTCGGATCACTCGCTGGCGCTGAAGTCCGACGGTTCGGTGTGGGCGTGGGGTGCGAACAGCGAGGGCGCCGTGGGTGACGGCACGCAAACGGACCGGGCCGCGCCCGTGAAGGTTGCAGGTCTGCCCAGGATCGCAAAGGTGGCCGCAGGCGGCGCCACCTCCTTCGCGCTGACAGCGGACGGCACGCTGTGGGGCTGGGGCCGCAACCAGGAGGGCGAACTCGGGAACGGCTCCTTTACAGACCAACCGGTACCGATCCAGCTGATGAGCAACGTCGCCCAGGTGGCACCGGGCTCAGGCCATACCCTGGTGCTCAAAAAGGATGGCACCGTATGGGCAGTGGGCAGCAATGACTCCGGCCAGCTGGGTTTCACGGGGGCCAATAACCCGACACCGGCCGGACTTGGGGACCTCACCGGCGCATCAAGCCTTGCGGCCGGTGCTGGATTCTCTCTGGCGGTCAGGGCGAATGGGACCGTCTATGGTTGGGGAAGCAACAGCCATGGTGAACTGGGCGCAGGAGAGTCACCCGAAGCAACCCCCGAGCCTGTTCCCGCCCTGGTCGGGGTAGCTCTCACGAATCCGGTGCCGTTTGAGGGTGTGATTCGCGTGGCCACCAACAAGGTCACACTCAACGGGCTCACCTATCCGAAGGCAACGGTAACCGCCGAACTCGCAGATGGCACAACGAAGAGCGCCGTGGCGGACGCCGGTGGCAAGTTTGCTTTGAAGGACCTCACCTTCCCGTCGGCCGTGGAAACCAGCGTTTCATTGCGCGCGACCACTGCAGCCGGCCCCGCTTCAACCACCCATGTGATGTCCGTCTACGTGGATGACCGCCCGCCCCAGGTAGAGGGCGTCTACCTCCGCCTCATCGATAGCGAAGGAAACCAGTCCACGCCGGAGCTTACGCAAACCGGCACCACCTACAGTGGCACCGTGACTGCGGCTGCCGAGACCGTGCTGCACGCCACGGTTGACGAGCCTGTCTCCAAGATCACGGTGAGTCCTGCCGCCAAGCAGATCACGAACGGCAGTTTCGAATTCGACATCACGCTCGGCGACCTGAAGAAAGGCGCGAACCAGGTAAACATCGAGGTAACCGACCTGGTGGGCAAGAAGAGCAAGCTGACCCTCCAGCTCAATTACGAGGCGGGGCCGGTCATGACGATCAGCACGCCGCGCAGCAACCCCGCCTTTGGGGCGCCCAAGAACGGCGCCTCGACCATCCCCGTTGAGTTCAAGGGCACCGCGGATGAGAAGGTCGCCACGCTGCTGGTGGTCGACGCCGACACAGGCAGTGAAGTCACCCACGTCGACATGACCGGCGCCCTGAGTACCTCCTGGAAGATAACGATCGACCATGACGCCATCGAGGCTGGTGTCTGGAAGTATCGGTTCCTCGGCGTGGATCAGGCAGGGTATACCAGCAAGCCCAGCGCCACCAACGCCGATGTGCGGATCGTCACAATTGACCCCCTCGCCCCCCAGATCTCATTCACGAGTCCCTATGACCAGCTAGTCTTCACCGATGGTGATGACGACTACCTCGGCGTGGTCAATAAGCAGCTGGTGATCGCCGGTGAAGCTTATGATGAGCATTCGGGCATCAAGCAGGTGACAGCGGGCAGTGCAAAGGCAATGCCGGCCCGCAACAGCGACCCGCACAATCTCACATTCTCGTTGCCCATCAGCCTGAAGGATAATGCTCTCACCACGGTGCAGGTCTCTGCCGAAGACCTCATGGGCAACAAGTCGGAGCCCACCACCTACTGGGCCGTGATGAAGACGAAGATCAACAAGCTGTCGGCGAGCGGCAATTGGACCAAGTCCACCGATCTCCTCAAAGTGACGGGGGCGACCGACCCGGCGATCAACATCGGCTCAAAGAATGAGCCCATCCCGGTTGGCGTCGTGGAGTGGGGCGTTTTCCAGGAGCAAGTGTCAGCAGCAAGCGGGGGTGCTCACGCAGCACAAGCAAACCCCGACGGGTTGCCTGCGGGCGCAACCCTGATCGCCAGGAAGTCGCGGGAAGCCGCGGCGCAGGGGGGTGTCTCCGCACAGGCCAGTTGCTGGGATTACATGAAGGGGACGTTCTCCTGTAACTTCGACACCTCTGGCATGGCGGACGGAACCTACAACATCTACGTGGTGGCATTCGCACCCGCTGAGTTCCCGGATCTAAAGGCGAGAGTTGTCAAGTTCAGGCTGACGATCCACCGTTGACGGCAGAGGTATAGCCTGCGGCATCCCCGGCGACAATAGGCGCCGGGAGGTGCTTTACACTTATGAGTGCCAGGCAAGAAGCGCTTAAAGCGATCCGTGATCAGATCGGCGACCGCTCTATCTCCTACAACACGACCATCACGGCGTTGTCCGAGGAGTATGAGACTGATATGCTCGATCTCGTGGATACGCTTGAAACCGAGTTCGGCGTAGAACTGTTCGAGGAACTGCTTGACGAGGTAGAAACGGTCGGTGAACTGTGCACGGTCGTCGCCAAGGCGACCAAGGACACGGGCACGGACGAAGATTAGCGAGCTAAAAAGGCAGCGCCCCCGTGACGGGGTCGCTGCCTTTCTTTGTCTCTGCGCTTCAGCGGCCTTCAGCCACCTCGCTGCAGGCCTGCTCCACCACATCGAGCGCCTCATTGAGCTGATCCATGGGGATCATGAGCGGGACGAGCATGCGCAGGACGTTCCCGTAAATGCCGCACTTGACGATGATGACGCCGCGACTGATGCACTTCGCCATCACCTGGCCGACCTGGGCGGCCGCGGGCTCCCGGGTGCCCGGGTCACGGACCATCTCCATGCCGATCATGGCACCCAGGCCCCGCACCTCGCCCACGTGCAGCCTCGAGCCCGGCGTGGCCGCCAGCCGTTCCGCCAGGGCGGCGAACCGCCTGCGCAGCACCACGCCCACCTCGTCAGCCCGGGCGATGAGCCCCTCCGCCTCCATCACATCAAGGACGGCGTTGGCAGCCGCACAGCAGATCGGGTTGCCGACATAGGTGCCGCCGATCGTCGAATCGCCGGGGGCGTCCATGATCTCCGTGCGGCCGATCACGCCTGAGAGCGGCAGGCCGGCGGCGATGGACTTGCCGACGCAGATCAGGTCGGGCTCCAGCCCCAGCTGCTCCGAGGCGAAGAAGGTGCCGGTCCGGCCATAGCCGGTCTGGATCTCATCAGCGATGATGAGGATGCCGTGCTTGCGGGCGATGGCCTGCACCCGCTTCAGGTAGTCGGGATGGAGCGGCACGAAGCCGCCTTCGCCCTGCACGGGCTCGACGATGATCGCGGCGGTCTCGCTGGGCGCCACCATGGTCACCAGCGCCCGCTCCAGCGCATCGCCGCACATGGTAATGTGCTCGGCCTCGCTCATGCCCTCCGGCCGCCGGTAGGTGTAGGGCGCCGGCACCCGGTAGATTTCGGGGGCGAAGGGCCCGAAGCCTTCCTTGTACGGCTTCACCTTGGATGTGAGCGCCATGGTCAGGTTGGTCCGGCCGTGGAACGCGCCCTCCAGGGCGATAATCGCGCGCCTGCCGGTAAACTTGCGGGCAAACTTGACCGCGTTCTCGACCGCCTCGGCGCCGGCGTTGAAGAAGCACGCCTTCTTAGGAAACGCGCCGGGCGCCATGGCGACCAGCCGGTCCGCGAGCCGCAGGTACGAGTCGTACATGACCACGGAGAAGTCGGTGTGGGTGAACTTGGCCGCCGCCTCCTGGATGGCCTTGACCACCTCCGGGTGGGAGTGGCCCACATTCATGCAGCCCAGGCCCCCGGCCAGGTCGATGAAGACGTTGCCGTCCACGTCTGTGATGAGGGCGCCCTGCGCCTCCGCAATTGCCACCGGTACATGGATCGAAAACGCGTCCGCGATCAGTTGCTCCTTACGGGCCATCAGTCCCTGCGAAACAGGGCCGGGGATGCCTGTGGCGAGCCGGATGAACTTGGTTTCGAGCATGCCGGGTTTCCTCCTCCGGGTGAGCGAACGCCTGCCGAATTCTATGCAAAAATGTATATTAGCTTTCCCCCGCTCAGGTTCCTGCCGGAGATATACACTTTTGCATAGATTCAGTCCTGGCGGCGCGCCGGGAGCGCTGGGTGCGGCGGCGCTGGGTGCGGCGGCACTGAGGCGGACGCCCGTCCGATGCCCCGCAAGGCGTCAGCGATAGGAAAATAATCCCATTTCAATCGATACACAGACGGACCGTCAAAATCACTCTAGTGATGGTTGGCCCACCAGAGATCAATTTTGACGTTTCACCAGTCGCGCAGAGCGATGTGTCAATCAATTACGAAAACTATCCACTGAACGGCATCGATTTCGCCGTTCAACGCCCAATTCAGCGCCCAATGACGTGCATAAGGGGAAACTGTGCGACAAAAATGCATCTTCACTGGTGTACTGCCGGGACAATCATCAAAATTACTCTCTTAGCCGGCCTGAGGGTGGCGAGCAAAATTGACGATTGAATTCAGCCCCACCGCAAGGCGGCACCCTGCGACGGCCGACGGCCGGGGCCGGGGCCAAGGCCGGGGCCAGGGCCGGGGCCGGGGCCGGGGGGAGCAGTTCCCGCACCCCGCATTCGTCGGTCGCCGCCAGGATCGTCACCATTTTTCTCGTTGCTTTGTGATTGAGCGGAAAAATGGTGACGTTCCCAGGATGGTAAAGTGGTTCGGGATACCCCCGGGGGTACCCTAAGCTATGTGCGGTCTGGAATTGTCTGGCAATTAATCAAGAGCGGCCGTGAAAGTTCGCTAGAACTGCCCAATCCGCTGTCGAACGCCTCAGTGCGCTGGTACAAACGTCACCATTTTTCCGAGCCACCCTGCGGTGACGGGAAAAACGGGAAAAACGGTGACGTTTCCGAGCTACAACCCGACTTCAGGCAGTCTGGAAGGGGCATACCCCCCAGCCAGGAACTGAGAGTCACTTAGGGACTGGCAGCAATGGTACAAAGAGGGCGGGCGCCGAGCGACAATTTGTTGCTCTTCGCCCGCTGACCCGACTGAACGCCGCCCCCCGGTCTGCCTCATGAATGGCACTGAAAAGGTCACCCGGCTGGACACAGTCCCCGATCGCAACCACCGGAACGGCGACCTGGCTCCGGACGGTTTCGAGCAGTCCATTCTCGGACGCAAAGTTCTCAGAGACCACCGTGTGGCGACGACGCCCACGACGGCGGTGGGTTCCGACCACCTGCCGGTCGTGGCCGACCTC
>JAQBPS010000508.1 GCA_028287415.1 Bacillota bacterium
AACCAGTACGAGCGGTACATCAAGGCTTCAAAGAAGGTTCCGCCCGAGGCGCTGGTCACCGTGGTGCAGGTGGAGGAGCCGGGCAAGCTGGCCGACACCATCATGCAGCACCTGACCACTGTCAAGATCGAGGAAAGGCAGTCTGTTCTGGAAGCTGTGGATGTCGCGAAGCGCCTTGAGCGCGTCAGCGACATTCTCACGAGCGAGATGGAAGTGCTGGAGCTCGAGCGGAAGATCAATGTCCGCGTGCGGAAGCAAATGGAAAAGACCCAGCGTGAGTACTATCTGCGTGAGCAGATCAAGGCGATCCAGAAGGAGCTCGGTGAGCGCGACGAAAAGGGCACCACCGAGGCAGACGACTTCCGGGCGAAAATCGAGGAGATCGGCCTTCCTGACGAGGTCAAGGAGAAGGCGCTCCGCGAGCTGGAACGCCTGGAGAAAATGCCGCCCATGGCCGCTGAGGCTGTGGTGGTGCGCAACTACCTCGAATGGATCACTTCGCTGCCGTGGAGCAAGTTCACGGAGGATGAGATCGACCTGAAGAAGGCCGAGGAAGTCCTGGAGAACGAGCACTTCGGCCTGAAGAAGCCGAAGGACCGCATTCTGGAGTACCTGGCCGTTCGCAAGCTGGTCGACAAGATGAAGGGGCCCATTCTCTGCCTAGGCGGCCCTCCCGGCGTCGGCAAGACGTCGTTGGCCAAGTCGGTGGCGCACGCCCTCGGGCGCAAGTTTGTGCGCATCTCCCTGGGCGGCGTGCGGGACGAGGCCGAGATTCGCGGCCATCGCCGCACGTATGTAGGCGCCCTGCCCGGGCGGATTATCCAGGGCATGCGGCAGGCCGGCACGAAGAACCCGGTCTTCCTCCTGGACGAGATCGACAAGATGTCCGCCGACTTCCGCGGCGACCCCTCGTCGGCGCTGCTGGAGGTACTCGACCCCGAGCAGAACAACAACTTCTCGGACCACTACCTGGAGAGCCCCTTCGACCTCTCCGAGGTGCTGTTCATCACCACCGCCAACGTGGTCTGGAACATTCCGCGGCCCCTGCTCGACCGCATGGAACTGATCACCATCACGGGCTACACCGAAGATGAAAAGGTAGAGATCGCCAAGCGCCACCTGCTGCCGAAACAGCGGCGGGACCATGGCCTTAGCGAGGAGACCCTTGAAGTCTCGGAGAACGTGCTGCGGACCGTGGTGCGGGAGTACACCCGCGAAGCGGGCGTTCGCAACCTGGAGCGCCAACTCGCGACCATTTGCCGCAAGGCTGCCCGAGAAATCGCCCGTGGCGACGCCACCAGCGTGCGGGTGACGGTGCAGAACCTGCACAACTACCTGGGCGGCGGTCGGTTTACCTGGGGCAAGCGGGCCAAGGAGGACGCGGTGGGGGTTGCCACCGGCATGGTTTACACGGAGATGGGCGGCGACGTCCTACCCATCGAGGTGTCGATCATGAAGGGCAAGGGCAACTTGCTCCTGACCGGCCAGCTCGGCGAGGTAATGCGGGAGTCGGCCCAGGCCGGGGTGAGCTACATCCGCTCCCGGGCCAAGGAACTTGGCGTGGAGGAGGACTTCCACACCAAGTACGACATCCACATTCATGTGCCGGAGGGCGGGGTGCCCAAGGAGGGCCCATCGGCAGGCATCAGCATGTGCACCGCAGTCATCTCCGCCCTGACTGGGCGCCCGGTGAAGGCGCACGTGGCCATGACCGGTGAGATCACCCTCCGGGGCCGGGTGCTGCCGATCGGCGGCGTCAAGGAGAAGCTCCTGGGCGCTCACCGGGCCGGCATCACCGACATCATTCTCCCCAAGGAGAACGAGAAGGACCTGGAGGACGTGCCAGGCAACATTCGCAAGAAGTTGGACATCCACCTGGCAGAACACATGGACGAGGTGCTGCGCATCGCCCTGGCTGAGGCCAAGGAGGGCGACGAGGCGGTCGTTCCGGCCCCCGGGGCGCTCCCTCAGCCTGATGCACACCATCCCGGCAACCCGCCGGCCTAAGCATACCGCGAACGAAGGGCGCCGCATGTGTGGCGCCCTTCGCTACGTGACGGAGGTCAAATCATATGGGCATCTATGCCGAGTTCGTGTTGAGCGCAGCCACCCCCCGCCAGTTCCCCGCCGATAACCTGCCTGAGATCGCCCTGGTCGGGCGGTCGAACGTGGGTAAGTCATCGATGGTGAACAGCCTGCTGCGCATGAACAAGCTGGCCCGCACGTCGAACACGCCGGGCCGCACCCAGACCCTCAATTTCTACCGGATCTGGCCCGATGGCAAGCCCAAGATGGGCGACCCGAAGGACCCGGACCAGGCGGACCGCTTCACGCTCAAGGGCTCGGCGCTGGAGGCGGCGCAGGCTGCGGGCGCGTTCTACTTTGTTGATATGCCCGGCTATGGGTTTGCCCGCGTTTCCGAGAGCCAGCGGCAGGGCTGGCGGCGGCTGATTGAAAACTACCTGACCACCCGTGAGACGTTGCGCGCGGTGATTCAGATCGTGGACCTGCGCCACCCGCCCAGCAAGGACGATATCGCCATGTGGGACTGGCTCCGGCACTACGGCAAGGCGCGTCTTGTGCTCGCGACCAAGGCGGACAAGGTGCCTCGGAACCAGCGGGCGGCCCACGTCAAGGAGATCTTGAAGGAACTCGGCGTCAAGGCTCTGGTCGCCCCCAACCCCGATGCGCCCGTTACAGCTGATGTGGAACCCTTTCAGGTATACTCTGCCGAGGAGGGCGTGGGACGGGACGAGCTCTGGCCATGGGTGATCGCCGCAGCACGGACCGCAGCGGCCGCACCAGCCGCACCGCTGGAGGGTTAGTCCCCCGGTTGCCCGGCTACGGCGTCAGCGTCGGGCCGGGCGCCCCACAGTGGCAGTTCTGCCAGCAGCATGCCGGCCAGGATCATCGCTCCGCCGACGTAGCCTCGCAGTGGGAGCGTCTCGCCGAGCAGCAGGAACGAGAAGATCGCCCCCCACACGGGCTCGGCTGCGAAGATCAGGGCCGTGTGCGTGGGCGTGGTGTGTGGCTGGAGCACGTTCTGCAGCAGGAAGGCGACTGCCGTGGCGAGCACGCCGCAGATCAGCCAGGCAGCGGTCACGCTTGCCGGGCCGGACCACCAGAGGACGCCCGCAACGCCCGGGCCGACGGTGCCCGCCTCCCGCAGGTGCATCCCCCACGAGAGCACGGCGGCTACGCCGATCTGGATCACGGCCAGGGCGACAGGGTCGTGTTGACCGGCGAAGCGGCTGATCGCTATGATCTGGAGGGCAAAAGCGATCGCACAGAGGAAGACCAGGAAGTCCCCGTAGGTGGGCATCAGGTCCGCGTTCAGGGAGAGCAGCGCCAGCCCGGCTGTGGCTGTCAGCACGCCCAGCCAGGCGCCGGGGGACGGCTTGCGCCGCAGCCAGATTACCGTAAGCGCGGGGACCAGCACCACAGACAGCCCGGTGATGAACCCCGCCCGCGCACTGGTCGTGTGTGCGATCCCAAATGTCTGGAAGGCATAGCCAGCGAAGAGGAAGCAGCCGATCAGGGCGCCGGCGGCCCATGTGCGCAGCGGGGCGGCCTTCACACGGCGCCAGAAGAACAGGCCGACAAGGACTGTGGCCAGGGTGAAGCGGGCCGCCAGGAACCAGTAGGTGGGCACGCCTCCGTGCAGCAGGTCCGTTGCGTTCTTGACCACGGGAAATGTGGCTCCCCACACCGCGGTTACAGCCAGGAGCAAAGCGTCAGCCTGCCAGGTACGGATTCGCAACCGTTTCATCCTCCGAATCAATATGGGTTCGGTCTCGACTCCTTGAAAGCGTAGCAAATCTCAGGAGACAGGTCTACCGTTCTTATGTGTTGACAGTCTTACCCGCGATATTATCACGAGGCTATGGTGGTAGCCACGGCGTTGCCGACGCGTGTGCTTCACGCTGGCCTGCCGTTGTAGTGCGCGGGCACTTTATATGGCCACGGATTGCACGGGTTACACGGATTTAGGATCGCAAACACAGATGACCAGGTGAAAACGTTTTTATATATTTATGTTCGAATCTGTGTAAGCCGTGAAATCCGTGGCTAAAAAATGATTTTGGCGCACCCGGTCGAACAGGGGTCACTTTCAGTTAGGCGAAGGTGACTAGATTTCAGGGTGAGACTTGGGTGCTGAAATAAAAATATATATTTTAAACACCCAAGGCCTGCCCTTCGACGTGATCCCAAAAAACCGGATTCCCTTGCTGCTGCGACCTCTCAAGGCAGGACTCAGGTGTTTAAAATATATTTTTGTTTTAGTACCCAAGTCCCGCCCCTGACATGATCCCAAAAAGTAAATCCACTTAGGCTCCGGAAATTCGCGTCATCAGCGTAAACCGCGTCAATAAAAAACGCTTAACTCCGCGTCAATAACAACCGCTTAACTCCCACCAAAGGAGCGTGACCATAAATGGCCAACAACCAGCGTGCCGCCCGTGTGGCCGATCAGATGCGTGAGGAAATAGCCCAGTTGCTGCGGGATCTCAAGGATCCCCGCATTGGCTTTGTCTCTGTCGTCAAGGTAGAGGTCGCAAACGACCTGCGCCATGCCAAGGTTTTCATCAGTGTCCTGGGTGACGACAGCGTCAAGAAGGAGTCCATGACGGGCGTCCAGAGCGCTTCGGGCCACATCCGGACCGAGCTCGGGCGCATCATGCGCCTCCGCTACACCCCTGAACTTCACTTCGTCCTGGACGAGTCGATCGAGCATGGCAGCCGCATTGCCAAGCTGCTCGTGCAGGTGCAGGAGGAGCAGGCCCAGCAGGCCCAGGAGGCCAACGGCAAGGATGACGCGGGTGACAAGGACGAGCAGGGTGAGTAGCCCGCGTATTGCACTGCCCGAGGCGGCCCGGATGATCGCGGAGGCCGACCGGATTCTGTTCTTCCTGCACGTCTCGCCTGACGGCGACTCGATCGGCTCCACCCTGGCCATGATCCGGGCCCTCCGGCAGGCGGGCAAGCAGGCGATCGCCGTCGGTGTGGACCCCGTGCCCCGCATTTACCAGTTCCTCGCCGGCTGGGACACACTGTTCGTGCCCTGGCAGCAGGTGGAGGGCGAGTGGGATCTGGCCTGCTTCCTGGACTGCGGCGACCTCGGCCGGGTGGGCGACGCCCTGCCCGTCGTCAAGTACGCCAAGCGGACGCTCAACGTCGACCACCACGCAACCAACACCGCCTACGGCGAGTTTAACTACCTCGACTTCTCGGCCGCCGCCGTCGGTGAGCTGGCCTACAAGCTCCTGCGGGAGATGGGCCTGCCGATCGACCAGGAGACGGCCATGTGCCTCTACACATCGATCGTCGCCGACACCGGCAGCTTCAAGTACGACTCCACGGCGCCCGGTACCCACCGCATCGCCGCCGAGTTGATCGAGATCGGCGCGCAGCCCTATGAAGTGGCCAGTGCCATCTTCGAGAACGATTCCGTCTCCCGGCTTGCGCTGCTCTCCCGCGCCCTCGGCACCCTCCATGTCGATCCGGCCGGCAAGATCGCATGGATGCACGTAACCCGGCAGATGCTCGACGAGGCCGGCGCCACGGATGAGGATGTGGAAGGCCTGGTCAACTACGCCCGCTCCGTGACCGGCGTCGAGGTCGGCCTGCTCTTCCGTGAGGCGCCGGAGGGCGGTACCCGGGTCGGGCTCCGCTCTCGCCGCCAGGTGGATGTCGGCACCGTCGCCAAGCAGTTCGGCGGCGGCGGACACGCCCGGGCCGCAGGCTGCGGCCTGGACTGCGACCTCGATGAGGCCAAGCGCCTGCTGCTTGCGGCCCTGAAGGGGGTCTGCTAGCGATGGACGGCATTCTCAACCTGCTCAAGCCGCCGGGCATGACCTCACACGACGTCGTCAGCGTGGTCCGCCGGACGCTCGGCATCAAGAAGGTCGGCCACACCGGCACGCTCGACCCGGGCGTGGCGGGCGTGCTCCCGATTTGTGTCGGCAAGGCCACCCGCCTGGCGGAGTACATCGCCGGTGAGGATAAGGCCTACCGCGCCGAGATCACCTTTGGCGTCACGACCGATACGCAGGACTCCTTCGGTGAGGTGACCGGTGAGAAGGACGCAGCGCATCTGCAAAAGGGCGATGTCGCCTATGTGCTGCCCCGTTTCCAGGGCGAGATCATGCAGATCCCGCCCATGGTCAGTGCGGTGAAGGTGGGCGGCAAGCGGCTCTACGAACTCGCCCGCGAGGGCGTGGTGGTGGAGCGGCAGGCCCGTCCGGTCACCATTCACCGGCTCCAGCTGCTCGCGTTCCGGCCCGGCCCCCACCCTGTCGCTTACGTCGATGTGGTTTGCTCCAAGGGGACGTACATTCGCACCCTGGCGGCGGATATTGGCGAGATGCTGGGGGTCGGCGCCCACATGTCCTACCTGGTCCGGACGCGCTCCGGCTCGTTCACGCTGCCCGAGGCCGCCACGCTCGAAGAGCTGGCGGCGGGGACGGCGCCCATGCTCTCGCCGGCGGCGGCTCTGGGGAAAATGCCCCGGGTCACCCTGCCGGCGGCTGCTGCTGCCCGGCTCAAGTACGGTGTGGCGCCGAACCTGCGCCCTGACCAGCCGGAGGGCACAACGGTCGCCCTGCTAGATAGCGGCGGCGACCTGCTGGCCCTCGCGACCGTGACTGCCACCGGGATCAAATTGCTCAAAGTCTTTGCCTGAGAGGTCAACCATGGACTTACTTGCAGTAGCGCGTGATGTACCGCAGCGGGGAACCGGCAACCTGGTCGCGATCGGTAAGTGGGACGGGGTCCACCTGGCTCATCAGACGATTATCTCTGCATTGGTGGCCGAGGCGCGCAGCACGGCCGGTCAGGCCGTCGTCATGGGCTTTCATCCGCTCCCCATGGCCGTGCTCCGGCCCGACAAAGCGCCGCCCGTGCTCCAGACCCTGGAGGAGCGGGCGGAGGTGATGGCCGCGCTCGGCGTCGATGTTCACCTCGCCTTGCCATTCAACCGGGAGTTTGCCGACATGACGCCGGAGGAGTTCGTCCGGGACGTGCTCGTCGATCAGCTCAAGGCCAGTCAAGTGATGGTCGGCTTCAACAATACGTTCGGCCGCGGCGGCAAGGGGACGGCGGAGACCCTGACCCGGCTGTGTGAGCCGTACGGGATTCCGGTCCACATCTTCCCGCCCGTCCGGTGCGAGGGGGAGAGTGTCTCCAGCAGCGAGGTCCGGCTCGCCGTCGCCGGCGGCGAGATGGAGCGGGCCGCCCGTCTGCTGGGGCGCTTCTTCTCGATTACCGGTGCGGTGGTGCATGGCGACAAGCGGGGCCGCCAGATCGGCTATCCGACCGCCAACATCAGTCTGGCGGCCGGGCGTCAGCTGCCCGCCAATGGCGTCTATGTCGCCAGGGTGACGATTCTTGACCCGGCCGACGCCTGCAAGGGCTCGCTCCCCTGCGAGGTGACGCCCCGGACCGGGCCGAGCTACGGTGCGATGCTCAACCTGGGCTGGCGCCCGACCTTCCAGGGCCGGGATCTGCGCTGCGAGGCCCACCTGCTCGACTTCCAGGGGGACCTGTACGGCAAGGAGCTGCGGGTGGAGTTCCTGCACCGGCTCCGTACCGAGCAGACATTCAAGGGGATTGATGCGCTCAAGGCGCAGCTGGCGATGGACGAGGCGCAGACCCGGGACTGGCTGGTCGATCAGCATGGCTAAGGAACGGCTGGACAAGGCCCTTGGCCACATGGGCGTGGGCTCCCGCAAG
>JAQBPS010000521.1 GCA_028287415.1 Bacillota bacterium
CGCCAGGAGGCTTCCTGGCGGGGCTTTCGATGCTTGCGTACCGGTGTGCAGGTCGCCTCTCGGCGAAAGGCTCAACGCGGCTCCAGCCGAACGGTAATCCGCGAAGGCAATAGATGAGGCCCGGGGACACTGGACACACCGGCCACGAGATGTATAACCATCGACGGACGGCCGTTGTTCCCTGCCTGGTCCCCGCTCCGGGTTCGTCCAGTTTTTGACCAGCCTGGAGGTAGTGCCATGTCAGGGCGCCTACCCCGGCCCGGAATCCAGTGCCCGTCGCCTCGAAACCTTGGACAGAACTGTTGCGTCCCGAGCAAGCTGCACACGCTCCGCTTTTACCGCGAGTCCGTAAACCTGGTCCTTCAGCCCAGAGCGTCGATACCGTCACGACTGATTCTTACCTCGAGGAGGTTCCATGACGCCGGGAGGAGAGGGCTGCTGTACGTGCGGTCGGAGGAGACGACGCCGGATCACATTCGTCATCGCCTTGATCATCGGGCTGGTGGCGGTGATCGAACCGACGAAGCTCGGGCACGGCAAGTGGCCTACAGGCAGCTCTTCGGTCAGCGACTGTTCAGGGCGTACGAATCCTTAGTCGCGTGGCACAGGTCTGAGGTCCGGAACCACCGGTTCGCGGACCAACGTTAGCCGGGCCGCCGAGGACTCACATCCGCACGCCGACAGGCCCACTCCGGTTGTACCGAACTTCGATAGAACGACTCCCGTAACAAGAACGTCGAAGTCCCCAGCATTGCCCCTCCCGCTGCTTGGAGGCACCGATGACCAATCCCCCGCGACCCGGGCGACCGCCGTGGCCTGTCCGCCGGCGGATCGCGGTGATAATCGCAGCGCTGGTCGCGATCGCGTACGTAGTCCAGCCACAGGACGGGGGCTGGTCCGGTGTCTACAGCGACTCCTTCAAGAGCGGCATGCGGGGTCCATACGGTCACTTCCCTCCACCGCTCGCCAGCGAACCACCGTTGAGATCGATGCGTTTGGTCGGCACGGCTCCGGATGATCCGGTGGTCTACGGCGGAGTGCGTTTGGAGTCGGGGCTTCAGTCCTCGGATGTGCGCGCTATCAACATCCGTAGGGGTGAGACCTACTGGTGGTACCACCAGCCGGACAAGTTCCTGGAAGATCTTGAAGTCGACCGGGCGAGCGGGGACGTGTTCCTGACGTGGGAGGAGCGAGAGACCCATACGCTGGATAGCTTCGACCGGATCAACATCCGTACGGGGAAGGTGCACTGGCGCCATAACATCAGGCGTTCGGTCGACCGAGCCGGCGGCGAGGAAGAGGACGATCCGGTCGTCGGCGGCTTGTCCTCCGGCGGGAGCACGGTTGCGTTCCTCACCTTCCATCACGCGTTCGGGTTCAGCCGGGCCGATGGCAGTCAGCGCTGGGCCCTCCGCCAGCCGAAAGACTGTTCGTGGTACCTGGATCCGAGGGTCATGGAGACGGTGGCGGGAACACTGATCCTGCCCCAGGAGTGCGTGGAGAAGAACAGACAGATCGGCTACCTGGTCGCTATCGACATAGCTACCGGGGTTCAGCGTTGGCGTACCAGCTACAGAGGTCGAGGTGGAACCCCATCTTCACCCTGGAGCGCCTCGGAGCTACGGCCATACGTAGGCGGACAGATAATGTTGTCCAGGAGCCCTTATTTGCCCTCGCTTGTGATTGACGCGGCCACCGGCCGGATCGCGGCACGGCTACCGGGCTTCGATACACCTAGCGCTGACCTCAGCGACGGAATCCTGGTCAGCAGATGCTACACAAACGAAAAAGCTCCCGGCTGGTGCGGATTCGCGGCCAATACCGGCAGGCTTCTATGGACTCAGCCTGTACCGGAGTCGTTCACAACAGGTTATGGAGTCCTGAACAGTCACGGCAGGGCATATGTCCTCTTGGACCAAGAAGAGTCGGAGACATCCGCACGTCAAGCACACGAGTTGGGTGTCCTGGATCTGCACACCGGCCAGTGGATTGCGCGCTTCCCGTTGCCGCCGCACAGGGGGTTCGATGGCCGGACACTTGATCGGGACCGCCCCACGCTCATGCGCATCCGCGACGGCATCATCATCCTTCACCATGAGCAAGGCCCCTTCAGCCTCCTTGCGGAACCGGGCTCCTGAGGTGCCGTATCCGGCCAGCCGGTGGTGCCATGCTGCTCCGCTTCCATGGTCACCGCAGCCTCAGCTGACTACGGTTCCGAAGCCGGGGGGTTCCTGCCATCATCGAACCCGTGCGATTCAACAGGGTCATAGCCGCTGGAGCGATGCTCGGGACACTGGTCGCTTGTTCCCCAGGTCCGGAGGGCAAGGGCACTCCAGCCTTGCCGGTTAACCCCACACCGACGAAGCCCGGCGAGGTGGTTGTACTGGCGGGTGACGGCCAGGAGTCGAACCAGCCTGAAGATGGCGCCTACGCCGTACGGACCTCCATCACTCCGGTCGGAGGTATCGCGGCAGGTCACGACGGCTCGGTTTACTTCGGAGTCAAGTACGGGGACTCCGCCCGCGTCGCCCGCGTAGCACCGGACGGCCGACTACATCTGCTCGATCCCCACCTGAAGGTCCACGACGACTCTAGTTTTCGAATGTACAGCACAAAAATGGTCGTCAGCAAGACGGACCTCTGGCTGTTCAGTAGCGACAACAAGGGATCTTTGCAGAAGATCCCATTGCATCAGAGCGCCGCACCCCGATATATGTTTGGATCCACGACAGACAGCCATGTTGTTTTCATAAATGACAAGGGACACGAGTTTCCCGCCAATCGACAACGAGAGCTCAACAAGAGCTGGAGGGCAAGCACTTTCGGGCTAGGGCCAAATAACCAGCCTATTGTCGCCACAGAGTCCGGCGACCTGTATGAACTAATCGGCGAGAACAAACTGCGGCCATGGAACCCTGTCGGCTACCAGGCAGTTCTTGGCAGAGTCCGCCAACGGGGTGGAGAGCTAACACCTCTTTATCCAGGAGCGGTAATTAGCGATGAGACAGAAAACGTTTACATAGTGGGCAACAGCACTATCCTCATACCACGCAACGGTCCAGCCACGAGCATCGGCAAGGGGTTTCCGGGTGCAGATCCAAGCTGGTCGGGAGGTGTGGCGCTGGCGAAAGAAAGGCTGCTGCTCACCAGGTCCGTCAACTACGATGGAATCTTGCTCGTTCTTAACGGGGACGATAGCGAAAGGCAGATTTCCCTAGGGTCAGGAAAAGAGTGCATCGAGGGAGGCGATCGCACAAGCCTGAACAACGGCGGCCTCTATGGCCTGACGCGTCGCCCCGATGGAACGCTTATCACAACGGCCTGTAACCATGTGTTCGGATTCCGCCCGATGGAATGATACTACTGGCCGGCCGTGCCGGACTTAGCGTTCTCCCCAAGTTTCATTGCATCCTGATATGCACGTTGCCCTTCACCAATGAATTGAGACCCCTTGGGATAGTTAAATACGATTTTTCTATGGCCTTCAATATCCATGGCTTCCCGCATCCTCACTCCATGCTCTTCAGCCCACTTGATAACCAACTCCCACTCTTCCGCACTGACACCTCCCCGCAGCCTCCCTTGATCATCAAGAATCCGGTCAATGGCAACTGACCCGCCACTGGACGTCAGGGTCTTTGCGTCTTTACCATCCGCTTTGTATATAGCCAAGGCGATACCCAGAGGGACAGCATTAGAGCCGTCCAAACCTAGCTTTTTAGCGCGCTCCTGGGCTTTAGCCAAGTCCTTAGACTTCATCTTCTTGAATAGATAGTCCGTTCCAAGATCCCAGGCAAACTGCACGCCTGTCACCTTGGAGGCGGCACTGATTACAGGAATGCGGCCTGCGAATTCATCTACTGTGTCGCGGCTCATCTCCAATAGCGCGATACTTTTATCCTTCGCATCTTGGCGCTCCTTTCCCTCCGCGATCAGTTGGGCCTGCAAGACCCTCGTAAGATCTCCTCGAAGTTGACCCGCTGCCACCGCAGCCTTCTTAAGGTTCTCAGCGTCTCCCTGCTCGATTGCATGGGTGATCCGTTGATAGCTGAACAACTCTGTCGCCAGGGCAAGTTCTTGCCGCATTGATTCGTCAGACACGAAGTAGCTCAGGACATTCTCAGCTGTCACTTGATCGAGTGGCCAGTTCCATTGGCCCGTCGCCCACTCGGTGCTTGGTATCGTCGTGTCCGTTGTCCGACCTCGGTCATCCATCGCAAAGCTAGGTATGTGGGCCTTGGTCATGCGAAACAAAGCCAGCTTGGTTGAAGCTTGAAGATCGATATTCCAGGTAGGCCATCCCGTACCGTCTCCGATATTCAAAGTGGCATGGGCGTTGTTCTGCCGGAGGAAAGTACTGATCTGCTTCTGCCCGCTCTGTTGCCACCAGCTCACGGATTTCAACAATTCGTGCGCTATACGTGCTGATTCTCTTCCGGCAGTACCATGCCGCTCTGCCTGAGTCGCTAGCTTGATCACGCCGGCTGCCGTGGCACCCTGATCGATCCAATCCGGAGCAACGAGGAGAGAAGCATAGGTGTCGCCAGGCATTCTGGAAAGGCCTAGGGGCGGCTGCTGGTTCTTATCCACCTTCTTCAGAGACTCCGGGAGCGGAGCCAACGCAAGCTCACGGGCCGCTGCGTCATCTTTCTGAGAGTTGATCTTTTCGAGGATATTTACGGCGGGGTCCATCTGGAGCAGGAGGATCTTGTCACTGTCGGAGACACCGAAGCCAGTGTGATGGACGTTGCCCCACAGGCCGAAGTCTTCCTTCTTGGTAAAGCCCCAGTCCTCGAACCAATAGCGACCGTTGGTCCGGTTGTCTCCGCCGTCGTTGTGCTGAGTGTCGCTGTCGCCAGAGTCCGGCCATCTTAACTTGTAGGACGGGTACTGGAGCCTCCAGCGCAACGCTGCCTGACCAAGCTGAGCCAGCAGATGCGAGTCCCATCTTCCCTCGCCGAATTTGACCAGGAGAGCCTGACCTGGCATGTCCGAGCCGTACTTCCCGAAAGCCCGCTCGGTCAGCGGCAGGCGTTTGTCGTCCTCGGTCTGAGGATTGGGGTGCTCCTTCCGCTCCAATCGCGACAGGGCGGACAAGGCGGTCCCGAAGTCGCCGAGCACCCTGTTGTCGGTGTCATCCAGAACGGTTTTTCCGTCCTTGTGCTTACTGTGCAGGGTGTAGGCCAGCTTGCCTACAGAGCCCGGAGCGACATTGCCGAAGAAGGCTTTGAGATAGGCCTTGTTGCGGCTGTTCTCCCGCAGAGTCGCTCCGATGTCGGCCAGGAGCTCGCGGGACTCCTCGTTGGGATTCTCCAGTTGACTGTTGTACAACTGCGCCTGCAAGCGTCCGAGCGTCTCCATCTCCGCGCTGCCGAACTTCTCGGGGACACCGACCATCTGACTGTTCCCGCGCTGCAGAAAACTCAGATTTGCCTGGTCACTGGCGTATGCGTACCTGATCCGCATCTGCATCGGGCCGGCTTGCTCGTGGCACCAGGCAGCGGTGCGTTTGCACTGTGCCGTGTCCGGCTCGTGTGGGCCGGCTTCGGACAGCAGGGCCTGTATCCGTTGGCCGTGCCGGGGCAGGGCGTCCGCGGCGCGGCGTAGTGCGGCCTCCAAGCGCTGAAGTCCCCGAGGAGACACGGACGAGATCCCGTTGGAGGGCGCTGGCGCGACCCGGGGCATGGCCGGCACGTCGATGACCATGGGGAGCTTGTTGAGCGCCGCCACAGCCTTCATGACCTGCGTCATCATCTGTCCCAGGGACCGGTTGTGGCCCTGCAGGTCGACGGTGAAGTTGCCCGCCGAGCCTCCCTGCCAGACCTGTGGCCCCATGAGCCTCGTGACCTCGCCCATGCGGGCGGCGATCCCGTTCAGCTCGGCGTTCACCGCCTGGACGTCGACTTTGGCACCGGCCATGCGTGGTACGCCCCTTCCACCCGTCCGACCAGAGGTAGCGCATGGGGGACACAGCGTCAACGGCGCCTGCAAACCCTCGGATCGCCTCGTAACGAACAGCGTGGAGATGAGACGGACATACCGCACCATAGGTTCCCGAGCGAAGTACTTCGGCTAAGACCAGATCAACAAGTGCCTGCGAAGGTCACTTGCGAGTCACGCAGCCCCTGCAATGCGGACATGACCGTATTAGTCCGGATTCATCGCAGTAGACTGGCGAACGCCGAAGAGCTCGTATCGACAGTCGTGGAGGCAGAGAAACCGACCGCACATCGGGGGAGCATGCGGTGGGACTCACGAGAAGAGAATTCACGCGACTCGCCGCGGCGGCGGAATAGGGGCCGCGGGATTCACGAAGTCCACGAAAGCCCGCGCCACGGCCGTACGGCTGGAAAAGTACGTCGACCCACTCCCCTCGATCCCCGTGGCCGCACCGCGCAAGTCCGTCTACACCACAAACATGCGGGCCGAAGCGCCACGTGACCGTTAGGGAGGGCAGCGGGAGCCACCGAGTCAGGGTGGTCGAGGATCCGGTCACTCCCTGCGGGGACGCACTCGGGGGGACGGCGCATCGACGCCGGCAGCATCGTGGCCGCTTGCCCCGAGGAGCTACAGGAGCTGTACGGCAAGGGCGAGGACCTGCTGACCTACTTCCAACGGGAGATCGCGCCGCTGCCCCCGCCGAACGCCGGCGGCTGAGACAAGGAGCGGAACCGTGCCGCGAAGGCTCCCGGCGTGTCTGGTGGAGCACCTCGTCGCCGGTGAGCCCGCATCCCGTCGGTCCGTAAAATGCCCGGCATGTCCGAAGCCGGCGCTGCCTCCATGCACCCAATCGAGATTCAGCTGTTGCCCGTCGCCGCAAGCGCGGACGTGACTGTCATGGAACAGATCACTGACCTGATCAACCAGGTCTACGCGGTGGCCGAGAACGGGCTGTGGGTCGACGGCGCCGCCCGCGCGACGGTGGACGAGGTCGCCGACCTGACCCGCGCCGGACAGATCGCCGTAGCGCGCCTGAACGGGCGGATCGTCGGCTGCGTCCGCGTCCAGCGTCTGGACAGTCGTAAGGGCGAGTTCGGGATGCTGGCCGCCGACTCCGGTAACCGGGGTGCCGGCATCGGCCGGGAACTGGTTCGCTTCGCCGAGCAGAAGAGCCGGCGAGACGGGCTCACCACCATGCAGCTCGAGTTGCTGGTTCCCCGCAACTGGTCGCATCCGGCAAAGGACTTCCTGGCCGCCTGGTACACCCGCATCGGCTATCGGATCCTGCGCACCGCTACCATCGACGAGACCTATCCGGCTCTGGCTCGGCTATTGGCGACACCTTGCGACTTCGTGATCTATGAAAAGAACCTGGCGGTCCCTGACCGCTAGCTCGATGTCGCGGCGCGGACCAGTGCGATGAATGCGTTCAGGTTGGGCACACGCGGGACGCTTACGGATGCCCACGCCCGGCGGGTCCACGGACGGCCACTTTCACGACGCCGCCATTCACGGTCACCTCCTGGATGTCCGCCCAGCCCAACCTCTTTTCCTTCCTGCCCAATCGGGCCGCCAGGCGCAAGCCCGAACAACCAGCAGGTGATGTCGGTGCCGCGGTAGCTGCTGTTGACGTATTTCCGGACCGCATGCTGGGTGAAGCGGTCGACCTCGTCGTACCGAAAGCAGAACGGCTGGGGGTCCGCGAGGAGACCGATCACGGACCTGTTCTGGAATACGGCCATCACGAGCAGTTTGTTTCGTACCGCCTGCAACCGGGAGCCGCCTTGCAGGACACGGATCGGGGCACCCAGCGCGCGCGTTCGCGATTTCGATGAACTGTGGCGGTGGTTGCACATTGTCCTCGCGCATCACTTCATCTCCGCCTGGCGCTCGCGTCCTGTATGTGGGAGGTTCCGCGAACCCAGGCTATATCGCCCGATCTTGTCAGGACCAGCACTTGGCCTGCCGCCCCGGCGGCCGCTCGTCGGGGTGTCTATGGGTACTGCTTTGATACAGCCATGATCGTGCGCGAGGCCTATTCCAGCGAGATGGGCACGGTCGGCGAACTCCGACTTGAGGCGTATCGGGCTCAGAACCTGCTGGCCGAAAATCCGGGCTATGCCGACACGCTCCAGGTCCTCGGCGCCGACGGCCACGGCGAGGTGCTTGTCGCCCTTGAGGATGCCCGGATGCTGGGGACGGTCGTGCTGGAAGCCTGGCATCCCGCAAGCGAGGTCGCCCGTGCTGCCGACGAGGCCGAGATCCGAGGACTCGCCGTGGCGCCACAGGCGCAGAGCCATGGAGTCGGCCGTGCCCTGGTCCGAGCGGCCGTCGACCGGGCCACCACGCGGGGGGCGCGACAGGTGGTGCTTTCGACCCGTCCGGCGATGAAGGCCGCCCAGCGGCTGTATCTCGCCGAGGGCTTCACCCGGATCCCTGATCGCGACTGGTCGCCCGTCCCCGGAGTCGCGCTCCTGGCCTTCGCGCGCCTGCTCACCGCTTGAGCGGACGCCGCCCAATCCTCGCCAGCCATAAAACCGCCGGTGACCATAGCCTGGCCATGGCCCGCGCCCACCGCGACCGCGATCGACGCACTCGGCGAAACCCCTGTCACCGAGATCCGCGACGGGCGGCTACGGCTGCCCGTGTCCCTCACACCGATATTCGTCACCGCCTGACCGCATCCGAGGGGTACCGGCCTGCTCGAGTACGGCACGGCCGCGTCGCTCGCGTAGGCGACCTGGCCGCCGGCGGGGAACTGGTCGAAGGGAGCGACTACAGCATCTTCCGGTCGATACCATGCCCAGATGGCAGGGGACACCGACGATCCAGGGATCCACGACGTCGTCATCATCGGCGCGGGACCGGCTGGAAGCAGCGCGGCCCTGGCCGCGGCCAGGGCCGGAGCC
>JAQBPS010000522.1 GCA_028287415.1 Bacillota bacterium
ATCGTTGGGCTGACCTCGCTCTGGGACGGGATGGGTCAGCGGGAGGAACGAGTGACCATCGGTTACACATGGCCTGCCCCTGTGCTCTTCCTCGCCTTCAAATCTGGGTGGGCTGCCTCCGTTCTGGATGAAGCTGACCCCAAGAGTATTGATCACATTGAGGGTTGGGCCAGACGGCTGCACGTCTTGGTGAGAATTCTGGTACTAAATCTCAGGCGGAATGGGTTTGAACCCGACAGGGTGGAATCCGTCCTGCGCTGCGCACCGCTACTGGCAGGTGCTGTTCATGAATGGGTGCGCCTTGGGGGGCTCACTGGGGGACCCAGAGAAGGCACCAACTTCGACCCCACCGTGTACCAGACCATGAAGACTATTTGCGACAACCTGCGGAGCCCCGGCTCAATGTGACCGAACGCAGCCTGCGCTACGTGCTGGTGGTAAGCAGCACCGCGGCCGCCCAAGCGGCCGACACGGTGCCTGTACCTCCGGCTTACCATGCGGCTGGCCCCCATCCGAACCGCATTGCACTGACCAGCCCACGGCGAATGCGGAGGATGTCGCTTCCAGGGCTGACCGGATCCGGGAGAGTCGTCGCGCCATCGTCCAGGCCCGGCACCATGCATGGGCTTCTGGTGTCCGGCCGGGCGATGGGCATGGTAAGCAGCTCACGGGTTAGTGAGCTGCTTACCGAGCGACCGCTTGAAGCTACCTATGCGGTCTGGCCGGCTGCAGTGCCCGCTCGCTTCTGGCGCTCCATAAGGTCGAGTGTCGGGCGCAGCAGCGATGAGATCAGGAGGGCCCCGGAAACGCCGACTGCGGAAGCCAACTGCCAAGCGTAGCTTCCATCAATTCCCCAATAGGCGGCCGGAACGGTGACGGCGCCAGTCAGGAGTACTACACCAAATGTCTTCCAGACCCTCCCTTCTCTGCTTAGAGAGAAGGGGAACGCCAGCATGCTTGAGATCGCGCAAATACTTACGAGACCGAGCCAAATCACATCTGGAAGACCAGGATGAGCCAGAAGCGCCCCTACTAGCAATGCAGCAGAAAGGGCATAACGCGCCTTCCAGCCAAGTTTGATCCGCTCTGTGCGCGCTCGAGGCGTTGCTGCCGGTGTTATCGATTGTGTGGCGTGCCTTACTGGAATGCCCACCTGGACTAGGATGTAGGCAGCGAAAAGTGCGCCAAGTGCGTAGCGGTGAAGTGCGTCAATCCTGACTACTGCGGTTGGCCCGCAGGAGGACGCGGCTGCCGGACAAGAACTTGCCGCAGCCGCTGTAAATACGACGGCCACTGCGAAGGCGAGGAGCGATATGGAGAGGATTGCAACAGCCTCTCTAATCCTGTCGTGCTTAAAGGTTGCCCGTCGCGCGAGGTTCTGGGTTTCCTGAATGAGGTCATCTTCCCTGTTTCTTATGCGGTCTATTTCGCGCCCCCATTCTTCCTTCCATTCCTCCTGTGTGGCCTCGGCTATCTTCAAAAACCAGAGCTGCGATGTCCGCCGTGCATCTCTGGACGCCGCGGCCTCGGCGTCCCTATTTGAATCCGTCTCCCCTGTATCAGGTGGGTCCTGTGATGGATCCCCAGTAACTCCCGGTACGCCTATCGGTGCCGTGAGGCCTGCGAGTAGCAGCATAACCGCTATGAACACGCCAAGGAGAAAGGATGTTATCGAAATGAGTGCCACAGGTATAATAAACGGGGTGACTGTAAAGCCATAGCCCAAATATTTGGCTGCACCGAGGGCTGCTAGCGCGAGCGTTGCTGCCGTCAAGAATGCCACGCTCGTCAGGAGTCGACCTATCTTGTCATCCATATGCTTTATTGCATCGAGGACTTCGTCGAAGCTACGTTCCAACAAGTCGAGCTTCGAGGGGGGTTGTTTCTCAAGTTGTTGCGCACCTGTTGGCTCGGCGACCAGCGTTCCGGGGGTGACCCCATCGGTCGATACCGCCGATTCTTGGCCAATATTGTGCTGCCGTACAGCGATAATGCCCATGGCGAGTGAGACCAGGGCGCTGCTTCCTATGATCCATCCGCAGTGTGACTGTCGCGCTACTGGAGCCGTGATTTTCCTGTAGGCGGGAGACTCGTTGCTCACTACTCCAGCGTGCGATGAGACGCACTGGAACGCATCTCGACTCCCCTTCGAAGACAGTAAAGCGGCCTCCGGCCCGAGGGCGTCGGCCAGGGCGTTCTCGACATCGCGGACCGACAGCCCGCGTACGAACGAGGCGATGACCAGCGACTCCAGGGCATTGGTGCGGGTGATGCCGGTGCCGAACAGACGTGAGGCGAACTTCTCGGTGGTCCCGCGCAGCTTCGGGCGCTGCACGGTGATCGGCCCAGCCGTCGACTTGATGGTGGTGGGGTGGTAGCCGTTGCGGTGCCCGGCGCGAATGACCGGGACATCCTCGCCGTCCCCGGCAGCAGCGACGCGCTGGTAGCGGGCCCGGCCGAGGAACGCTTCGACCTCGGGCTCCACCGCGGTCTGAATGGTCATGCGGACGCCGAGGCGGGCGACGTCCTCCAGAACCTCGACCAGGCCGCGCTCCCCGGTGAACAGGGCGTCGATTTCGGCGCGCAGGGTATGCGCCCCGCAGGACATCACCGACGTCGCGCCCGGCACCAGCCTCACCGTGCCGTTCTCCGTCACCAACACGGCAACGAGACCGCCCACGGCTTCAGCGTGAAGATGTGGGCGACGTACGGCCTCGATGTCGTCATCCGCTACCCGCAGTGCACCTACACCGGGCCGGAAGACGGCGGCGAGTACACGCCCATGACGCGTGACCTGCTCCTTCGACACGGACGTCGCGCCCGGCGCGACCGTGGAGCTGCCGGAGCCGCTGCGGCTCGCCGTCACCGACCACGCGCTGTACGAGCGGTTCGACTACGAGGTCCAGCCCGGCGGCGACGCCACCGACCTCGACGGCTCGGACAACGGCCGCTCCTGGCACATCGACGCCGACAACCGACGGGGCCGAGCGGCACCACCTACCCCTGCCCGACCTGCCGGGACCGCCGTCGCATCATCCCGATGGCCGACTGGAAGAACGTCAGCGACGGCCGGCCCCAGTTCTACCCGGGGCCGAAGCGCCGATAGACCGCCGCCCCCTGCCGCCGACACGGCATCCCCCGAAGGGGGCGGTGAGAGCCCCGCCCGGTGTGCCCCGGGCGGGGCTCACCCACGTCCGGGGCATAACAAAGCCGCCCCAGCCAAAGGGGCTGGGGCGTGGGGGTGGCTTATCAGGTTGCTACTGCGGCGCTCCGATGTCGATGACCCCGTTAGCCAAAATCGTTGCGTTCCACGACAGGACGTTGGAGGGCAGCCCAATCATCGACCCTCTCCAAGTGAAGCTCTGGCTCCAGTGATGCGAGGCATCCTGGACGAACTGCTCCGCCTCCCCGTCCAAGGGGTTGCCGACCGTGATCATGCACCTGTCGGGAAAGTCCGCGCTGTACCCGACCGAGGCATAACCGGGCGACGGCGCGTTATTGGCGTAGCCAGTAGCGAACTCCCCAGCATACCCCATTTGCTGCGTATTATGGTTGTTCCAACTGAGGATGCATGGCATAGCGGGGTCCACGGGGTCGGTCGTGGT
>JAQBPS010000534.1 GCA_028287415.1 Bacillota bacterium
CAAGGGCCGAGATCCCCCCTTCTTCGTGGGAGTGGACGAGCGTCGCTGACTGCGCAGCAAACGCCCCACACCCGTGGGATAAACCAGTTCTAGCGGACGACGAGCCCCGGCAGCGCAAACCAGCCGATCACCGCCAGGACGACGCACGAGAGCACAAAGGTGCGCAGCACCTTGCCCTCTGGCCATCCCAGCAGTTCGAAGTGGTGATGCAGCGGAGCCATCTTAAAGATACGACGGCCTGTCAGCTTAAATGACAACACCTGGATAATGACGGAGAGCGCCTCGGCCACAAACAGGCCGCCGACGATCACGAGCAGGAACTCGGTCTTGGTCAGCACCGCCAGGGCCGCCAGGGCGCCGCCCAGCGCAAAGGAGCCCACGTCGCCCATGAACACCCGCGCCGGGTGCGAGTTGTACCGCAGGAAGCCGAAGCAGCCGCCCACGATCGCCACACTCAGCACAGCCATGTCCACCTGGCCCTTAACCAGCGAAACAAAGATCGCATAGAACGCAAAGACCACAACCGAGCAGCTCGCCAGGAGCCCATCCAGCCCGTCCGTGAAGTTCACGGCGTTCGCCGTGCCCCACACGATGATCAGGATCAGCAGGTAGTACAGCGGGCGCCCCAGGTGGATCGGCAGGTTGACGAACGGGATCGTCACGTCTGTGCCGAGGCCGAGCACCTCAACGGCGCCGTACCCCAGCACCCCCGCCAGCAACACCTGCCCCAGCAGCTTTTCCCGGGCCCGCAGGCCGAGGGAGCGCTTGAGCACCACCTTGATGTAATCGTCAAGAAAGCCGAGCAGGCCGTGGCCCAGGGTAAGAATGAGGGCGATGATCATCCGGGTCACCGAGTCGCTGTCGCGCGGCGAGAATAGCAGAGTCGCCACCGCCGCCGGAATCACAAAGATCAGTCCGCCCATGGTGGGCGTGCCCGCCTTGGCCTGGTGGCTGGCGTGCATCTCCTCTCGGATCGTCTGACCGGCCTTGAGCCGCCGGAGCATGGGCAGGATGACGGCGCCGAGCGCGAATGAGCCGAAGATAGAAAACAGAAGTGCTGCGATCAGTCGCCAACTTGGCGATAATGACATGTCGGTCGTTGTCCTTTCCTGTCAGATGCGGGCCAGCCTACCGGCGGGCCAAATGATTCTCCAGCGCCTGGACGATCTCCTCCATTGCCATGCCCCGGGAACCTTTTACCAGGACGGTATCCCCGGCGCGGACCATCCGCTTGAGCTCATCAATCGCCTCGGGCTTTCCCGCGCAGTGGCGGGCAGCCTTCCCGCCCGCGGCGGCGATGTGCAGCGCCAGATCCCCCACGGCCACCAACTCGTCTGCGAGGCGGCCGGCGGCTTCACCAACCTGCCGGTGACCCTCCTCCGCAGCGGCGCCCAGCTCAAACATGTCGCCGAGGACCGCAATGCAGCGCCCTTCACCGGCCAGCTGCCGCATGACGCCGAGGGCGGCGATCACCGATACCGGTGCGGCATTGTAGGTGTCATCCAGCAGGCGGACCCCGCCTTCATTCAGAATCCGCATCCGGCTGCCGCTGGGGACATACGTCGCCAGGCCCGCCGCCACCTCAGCCAGACTGATGCCCAGCGCCAGGCCCGCCGCAGCCGCTGCCATGGCCCCCATCGCGATGTGCCGCCCGAGCGCCGGCAGGAAGGCCTCCGCCTCCCCCTCCGAGCTGACGAGCGTGAACCGCTGGCCGGTCTCGCCATCCCGCCGGAGATCCCGCACGGTGACCCAACGCGCACCGCGGTCCGCCGCACCGAACCCGTAGAACCAGACCGGGCACGGGCTGTCAGCCGCCATGGCCGCAACCAGCTCATCGTCAGCGTTGAGCACGGCAGCGCCGCCGGGCGGGAGGCTGCGCACCAGCTCCGACTTCGCCCGGGCAATGTTCGCAATCGTGCCCAGCAGTTCCAGATGCGTCGGCCCCACGTTCGTTACAATGCCGATATCGGGCCGGGCGATCGATGTCAGGTATTCGATCTCGCCCAGCGCCCGCATGCCCATTTCGAGGACGGCGACCTCGTGCTCGCTGCCCAGGTCCATCAGCGTGATCGGCAGCCCGACCTCCGAGTTGAGGTTGCCCACGCTGCGAAACACGTTGAACCTGCTGCCCAGCGCCGCCGCCACCAGCTCCTTGGTGGTCGTCTTGCCGACCGAGCCGGTGATGCCGACGATCGGCACGGGAAAGCGCTCCCGCTGCGCCCGCCCCAGCTGCCCGAGGGCGATCAGCGGGTCGGGCACGACCACCAGCGCCGACCCCGGCGCCGCTACCGGCCGCGCCGCAATCACGCATGCCGCACCCGCCCCTGCCGCCTTCCCGGTATAGTCGTGGCCGTCCACCCGCTCACCGGGCATGGCCACAAAGCAGTCGCCTGCCCCGACTTTGCGGCTGTCGTAGGCAAAACCGGAAACCGGGGTCGCCGGACTCCCCTGGAGGAGCTGGCCCCCGGTCAGTGCGACGATCTCTGCTACAGTGAAAAGCTGCGTCACCGTCAAGCCCCTTCCTTTCGCGCCATGCGCTCCATAATCAAACGGCGGGCCACTTCCCGGTCATCGAACGCGATGGTCCGGTCCTTGAAAATTTGGTATGTCTCATGGCCCTTGCCGGCGATGATCACCACGTCATCCGGCCCGGCGATCGCAATCGCCCGGCCGATGGCACGGGAGCGGTCGACGACGATCTCATAGAACTGGCTGGCGCCGGCCACCGCCAGCACGCCCCGCTCAACGTCCCGGACGATCGCCTCGGGATCTTCCGTGCGGGGGTTGTCGGACGTGATGATCGTGTAGTCGGCCAGCTCCGCTGCGATCTGCCCCATTTGCGGGCGCTTGCCCTTATCGCGGTCGCCGCCGCAGCCGAAGACGGCGATCACCCGGCCCCGGGCGAAGCCCTGGGCGGTGCGCAGCACGTTCTCCAGCCCGTCGGGCGAGTGCGCGTAGTCGACAAAAACCCCGAAGTGCTGACCGCCGTTGACCGCCTCCATGCGGCCCGCCACGCCGCCCTCCGCCTCGAGGGCCCGCTTGATCGTGCTGACCGGCACGCCCTCGGCGACGCCCACCGATGCGGCGGCCAGGGCGTTGTACACGTTGAAGCGGCCGGCGAGCCGGAGGCTCAGGGCGATCTCCTCGTGGGCCAGGCGCAGCAAGAAACGGCTGCCGGAGGCAGTGACGTCAACGCTGCGCGCCCCAGTACGCGCCCGACCGTCCAGCCCATAGCTATACACCGGGACGGTGCAAGCCTGCTGGAAATGCTCGGCGGAAGCGTCATCGAGATTGATCACCGCGCACTTGCCGCTCTTCGCCGCCGGGCGGCCGAGCATGCGGAACAGCTGAAGCTTTGCTTCGCGGTACCGTTCGATCGTACCGTGATAGTTCAGGTGATCTTGCGTCAGGTTGGTGAAAACGCCGATGTCGAATTCGACATCATCCACGCGATGCATGTCGAGCCCTTCCGACGAGACCTCCATGACGAGGTGCGTGCAGCCCGCCGCCACCATGCGATGGATCAACTCCTGAAGGTCCGATGCCTGCGGCGTGGTCAGGTTTGCGGGCAGCTCCTGGCTGCCGATGAAATTGTGAACGGTGCCGATCAGCCCCACCTTATGGCCCTCGGCCATCAGGATCGCCCGAATCAGGTGGGCGGTGGTCGTCTTGCCGTTTGTGCCGGTGACGCCGATCACCCGGATGCGCCGTGATGGATGGCTGTACAGCAGCGCTGCGGCAGCTCCGAGCGCCCGCCGGCTGGACTCGACCAGCAGGACGGCCACCCCCGGCGGCAGCGCCACCGGCTGCTCGACCACCACCGCTGCTGCGCCGCGGCTGAGCGCATCGGCAATAAACTCGTGGCCGTTGGCCTTGAAGCCAGCCACGGCCACAAACAGTGCGCCCGGCCCCGCCTGGCGCGAATCATATACCACTGAGGTGATCTCGGTGTCGGGATCTCCTTGCAGTAACGTTCCAAATCCTACACAGTCGCGTAGTCGCATTGACCTACCCTCCGCGCCGCCAGTCGTAACAGACTCGATTCCCATTCTT
>JAQBPS010000549.1 GCA_028287415.1 Bacillota bacterium
TCCCGCAGGTCCCCGGCGACCTGCGGGCCTTGGCGCGGGAGGACCTCGCCGCCCGGTACGGGGCGGAGGCCCCCTACGAGCAGCTCGCGAAGGAACTGACGGTGATTGGTGACCGGGGGCAGGCCGGCTACTTCCTCGCGCTGGCGGACCTGGTCAGCTTTGCCCGACGGGAGGGCATCCCGGTCGGCCCGGGGCGGGGGTCAGCGGTGGGCAGCCTGACGGCCTATGCCCTGGGCATCACCGCCATCGACCCGGTCGCGCACCGGCTCTACTTTGAGCGGTTCCTCAACCCGGAGCGGCCCGACCTGCCCGACATCGACATTGATGTCTGCTCCCGGGGGCGTGCCAGGCTGATCGCCTACCTGCGCGAGCGGCATGGGGCAGACCGGGTCGCCCATGCCGGGGTGCTCGCCACGCTCGGCGCCCGGGGCGCCGTGCGCGAGGCGGGGCGGCGCCTCGGCAGCCCCCGGGAGGTCGTCGACCGTGTGGCGGGCGCCCTCCCCCATCACGGCACGATTGATGAGGCGGTCGCGCGGCTGCCCGAGTTCCAGTACATCGATACCGCCCGGGAGCCGGTCCGCTCCCTCCTCCTGGCCGCCCGGGAGCTGGAGGGTCGGCCGTGGCACCCGTCGGTCCATGCCGCCGGGGTGATCATCGCGCCCGAGCCGCTGGCCGACCTGGTCCCGCTTGAAGTTGCCGCGGGCGGTGAGGTGATTACCCAGTACAGCGCCGATGAACTTGAGGAACTCGGGCTGGTCAAAATCGACATCCTCGGCCTGCGGAACCTCACCGTAATCGCGGCGGCGTCCGCAGAGGGGGGCATCGACCCGGAGCGCCTGCCGCTGGATGATCCCGAGACCTTCCGCCTGCTCGCATCCGGCGAGACGATCGGGGTCTTCCAGCTGGACAGCCCGGGCATCCGCAATCTGCTGCGGCAGGTGCGACCGGAGCGGATGGATGACCTGATCGCAGTCCTCTCCCTCTACCGCCCCGGACCGTTTGAGGCCGGCGCGGTGGCTATGTTTACGCGCCGCCGGCGTGGAATCGAGCGAGTGACCCACCTGCACCCGGCGCTGGCGCCGATCCTGGATGAGACCTACGGCGTGCTGCTCTATCAGGAACAGGCGATGCGCATCGCCCACGAGGTTGCGGGCATGTCGCTGGCGGATGCGGACCAGCTGCGCCGCTCCCTGGGCAAGGGGGATGCATCCCGGTATCGGGAGCGCTTCCTCCGCGGTTGCGGGGACCGGGGGATTCCGCCCGGCATTGCTGTGCAGATCTTCGGTCTGCTGGAACGCTTTTGCGGCTACAGCTTCAACAAGGCGCACACCGCGGCCTACGCCCTTGTCTGCTACCAGACTGCGTACCTGAAGGCGCATGCCCCGGCGCCGTACTTCGCCGCCCTGCTGGCCCATGAGAGCGGCTACTTCGGGCCGGGGGTCTACAGCGGTGAGGCGGAGCGGTTAGGCGTGCGGCTGCTGCCTGCGGATGTCAATCGGAGCCAGGCGACCTATGCCACGCAAGGCGCTGATGCGATCCGGGCCGGGCTGATCCAGGTGAAGGATGTCGGGCCGGGCGCGGTGGCGGCCATCCTTTCAGCGCGGGCGGTGGGGCCGTTCCTTGGTGTGGCGGACTTCTGCGCCCGGGTCTCCCCCCGCCACTGCCGGCCCAGAACGGTCGAAGCCCTGCTGGAGGCGGGAGCATTCGACGGACTGCCGGGCGCGGTGGAAGGGCGGGCCTCCCGGGAAGCTGTGGTGGCCTCGGTCAAGGCGGGACGCCCGCTGGCGGAGCACCGGGCCCGGGGGCAGCTGACGCTCTTCGACCTGGGGCTGGCGCTCGGGGTGGCGGCAGGTCCGGAGGGCGCGCCGGTGGCTAACCCGGAGCCGCCCGCGCATGTGCCGACCCGGGCGCCGACCGTCGCTGCCACCCCTCACGGCAGTGCGGTCCGCCTGGCCGGCCCGATCATCACAGCGCGGCGACGGTCCGCCGCCGGGGGAAGGATCGGGCTGACCCTGCTGCTCCAGGTCGGCCCGGAGCAGGTCGAGGTGCTGGTCCCCCCTGCCATCTACGCCCGCGACCTGCTGGCCATCGACCCGGCCGGAATCACGGTCGAAGGGCGGGTCCAGCGACGTGGGGTGAGCATGCAAGTGGTGGCGGCTGCAATCCGTTCTGCCGTTTGAACCCGCCATCTGACGGTTGCTGAGTGGGCACACTAGCCGGGCTCAACATCCATCAGATGAGGGATTCACCATGATCCTGATCGGCACAGCGGGCTACAGCTACAAGGACTGGAAAGACGTGTTCTACCCCGAGAAGCTGCCCAACTCCGAAATGCTCAGCTTCTACGCCCGGGAGTTCCCCTTCACCGAGGTGAACACCACCTTCTACCGGATGCCGAACCCCTTCATGCTTTCAAACATGGCTGCCAAGACCCCGGAGGGGTTCCGCTTTTTGATCAAGGCGTTCCAGGGCCTGACCCACAAGCGGGAGCCCGCTCTCTTCCCCGAGTTCGTGGCCGCCCTCGAGCCGCTGATCGCCGGCGGCAAGCTCGCCGGCGTCCTCGCACAGTTCCCGAACAGCTTTCGGAACAAGCCCGAGAACCACGAGTACCTCGCCCGATTCCGTGAGGCAATGGGGCCGGCGATCCCCGTCGTAGTGGAACTGCGCCACCGGGAGTGGACCGAGGACGAGCGCACCTTCGACCTGCTCGCGGCGCATGACCTCGCCTATACCTGCGTCGACGAACCCCAGTTCAAATCGCTGGTACCACCCGTGGTGCGGGCGACGGCCTCCCCCGGCTACGTGCGCTTCCACGGCCGGAACTACCAGAAGTGGTGGCATCCTGCCCATCCCGATGAGCGGTACGACTACCTCTACTCCGGCGAGGAGCTGTCGGAGTGGGTGCCGCGGCTGGAAACCCTTGCCTCGCAGGTTGACACCGTGTACGTGAGCATGAACAATCACCGGCGCGGCCAGGCGGTCATCAACGGCAGGATGCTCAGGGAGCTGATCGAAGGGCAGATTCCCGGGGTGGTGCCGTGGGGTGCGGTCGCCCCGCCAGGGACCGAGCACCGAGATGCCCTGTAAAAGCAGGCGCCGCCTCCCGAAACCGGGAGGCGGCGCCTTGCTGTTTACTGCTGGGAGAGGAGCGTCCACAACCGGTCGAGCATCGTCACGGATTCAGCACGGGTGGCGGTGTTGCCAGCCCGGAAGCTGCCGTCCTGATACCCGGTCACCAGACCGTACCGGGCCGCCGAGAGCACCTGCTCCCGCGCCCACGCCGGCAGTTCGTCGGCAAAGTGTCCGGTACCGGGAGCGACGTCGATGCCCTTGAACTTCATCGCCCGGACAAGCATCACGGCGACCTCCGCCCGGTTGACGGAAGCGTTCGGATCGAACGTGCCGTCCGGCCGCCCGGAGATAATCCCGGCCTGAACCGCTGCGGCGATCTGGGGCCGGGCCCAGTCGGGAATGCTGGCACTGTCACCAAAGGTCAGGGGCTGGCCTGCGGGTGTGAGCTTGAGCAGGCGGGCCACCATGACGGCGAACTCCAGCCGGCTCACCCGGGCCTCGGGCCGGAATGTGTTGTCCTCATAGCCCTGGACCACGCCCAGGTCGACCATCCTGTCGATCGACGCACGGGCCCAGTGGCCGTCCTCGTCCGTGAAGTGCCGGTGCGGCGGCGGACCCGGCGGGCCGGGCGGGGGTCCCGGCGGCCCGGATGGGGGCACCCGTGTTACCGTCACCGTGGCCGTGGCGGTGTTACCCGCCCGGTCCGTGGCCGTGGCGCTGAAGCTGTTCGGGCCCATCGCCAGCGGCACCCGCAGGTGCGTTACCGGCTTGCCCTCGATCGCGACCCGGGCGCCCTCTTCGCTGGTGGCCGTCAGCTCCACCGTCTCCTGATCCGTCTGCGCTTGGGCGGCGGTCAGGGTCAGCGGAGGCGGCGTGGTGTCACGGGTCACGGTCACCGAGTCGGAGGCCGGGCCGTTCGTGGCAGTGATCACGTTCGGCCCCTCCGTCAGCGAGACGCTCGCCGACCAGCTGCCGTCCGCATCAACATGGACCGTACTGCCGTTTACCGAGATGTCCGCACTGGGCGTTGCCGTGCCGCTCACCGTCACGGCGCCGTCACGGGTAATGGCCACAGGAGCTGTAATCGTCACGAAGGGCTGGGGAAGCGGCCCGCCGCCGCCGCCGTCCGGTGACGGGGGCACGATCCGAGTCGCATCGCTGGCGGTGTTGTTGGCGATGTTCGCCTCACCGCCGCCTGCGACCGACGCCTCGTTGGTCAGGTTCGCGTCAGCCTTCACCGCCAGCTGCACAGTCAGCGTGATCGCGGGGTAGCTGCCGCCGGGGGCGAGCATGTCGGCCCGGGTACAACTGGCCGTGGCGACCGTGCAGGTCCAGCCGCTGCCGCTCATGGCGACCACCGTCATGCCTGCCGGCAGCGTATCCGTCACGGTGACCGGCTCATCCGTCGGACCGATGCCCTGGTTCTTCACCGTGAGCGTATACCGACCGCGCCCGCCCCGCACAAAGTTGCCATGGTGCTGCTTGGTCAGGATCAGATCGGCCACCTGAACCACGGGGGCGACATCGGTCGCCGAATCGTTCGTCTCGTTGAGCTGCCCGCCGCCGGACACGGTCGCCGTGTTCGTGACGGAGCTCGGAGCACCAGCCAGCACCTGCACCGTCAGCGTGATCGGCGAGTACAACTGCCTCGGCGCCAGCGTGTCGGAGCGGAAACAGGTCACAGTCTGGCTCTCGCCGATATTACACGTCCACCCGTTCGGCACATACGAGACAGGGGTGAGGCCCGCAGGCAGGGTGTCGCTCACCGTCACGGTGCCGACCGTGTCGCCTGGACCCACGTTGGTAACCGTGAGGGTATACTCGCCCGTTG
>JAQBPS010000560.1 GCA_028287415.1 Bacillota bacterium
CAACGGGCAAGCCGAAGGGCGTGCAGCTGGAGCACCGCAGCGTGGTCAACTTCCTGACGGCGATGCGGCGGGAGCCGGGGCTGACCGCAGCGGATGTGCTGGTGGCGGTCACGCCGATCTCGTTCGACATCGCGGTTCTGGAGCTGTTCCTGCCGCTGACGGTGGGCGCCCGTGTGGTGATCGCAAGCCGTGACGTGGCCACCGACGGCACACGGCTGCTTGATTTGCTCAAGGGGTGCGGGGCGACTGTGATGCAGGCGACGCCTGCGACTTGGCGCTTGCTGCTGGCGGCGGGCTGGACGGCCGGGGCGGACATGAAGCTGCTCTGCGGGGGCGAGGCCTTGCCGCGGGAGCTGGCGCTGCGGCTGATGAGTGGCGGCGGAGCGCTATGGAACATGTACGGTCCAACCGAGACGACGGTCTGGTCCAGCTTGCAGCAGGTCACAGCCGAATCAGGGCCGGTTGCGATCGGGCGCCCGATCGGCAATACGCGGCTGTATATCCTGGACCCCCACGGGAAAGTCGTGCCCGTGGGCGTGGCGGGCGAACTGCACATCGGCGGAGCGGGTCTGGCGCGGGGGTACCTGCATCGTTCGGAACTGACGGCAGAGAAGTTTATTCCGAGTCCATTCGTCGTGGGGGACCGGCTGTACCGGACTGGTGACCTGGCCCGGTATCTGCCGAGTGGGGCCATCCAGTACCTGGGACGCATTGACGACCAGGTGAAAATTCGCGGCTTCCGGATCGAACTGGGCGAAATTGAGGCCGTGCTGGCACAGCACCCGGACGTACAGCAGGCAGTTGTGGTGGCGCGGGAATATCAGCCGGGCGACATGCGGCTCGTCGGGTACCTCGTGCCGAAGTCAGAGGAAGCCGGGGAAGCCATGGAAGCCGCGGCCCGTGATCTGATCCCTCAGCTGCGCAGTCACCTGAAGGCGGCACTGCCCGAGTATATGGTGCCCCCGGTTTTTGTGTTGCTGGAGCGGCTCCCGCTGACGCCCAACGGAAAGGTTGACCGGCGGGCATTGCCGGCTCCTGATCAGGAGCGGATGGCGCTGGAACAGGCCTACGCACCGCCGTCCACCGAGATCGAAGGGGTGCTGTCCGGGATCTGGGAGCAGATCCTCGGCGTGAATCAGATCGGGGTGCACGACAACTTCTTCAGTCTGGGGGGCCATTCGCTCCTCGCCACGCAGGCGATCTCCCGGATGCGTGACGCGTTTGCGGTTGACCTGCCCCTGCGGAGCCTGTTCGAGAACCCGACAGTCGCGAGCATGGCGGTGGTTGTGGAAGCGGCTCGCAACGGTGGCGACCACATCGCCATGGCGCCGATCCTGCCGATTGCCCGCGACGGCGACCTGCCGCTTTCGTTTTCGCAGGAGCGCCTGTGGTTCGTGGATCAGCTGGAGCCTGGCAGTTCGTTGTACAACATCCCGGCTGCGATCCGGCTCACTGGGCCGCTTGACGTGGCCGCGTTGGAGCAGAGCCTGAACGAGATCATCCGTCGTCATGAAACGCTCCGGTCGACCTTCAGCAACGTGGCCGGTCGTTCCGTGCAGCACATCACCGCATTCCAACCCGTCCCGCTCCAGTGCGTGAACCTCACAGCGCTCCCCGATGATGAACGGGCAGAAGCGGTGCGGCGTCTGGTAAGTGAAGAATCACGCCGGCCCTTTGACCTCGCCCGCGGCCCCCTGCTGCGAACCACCTTGCTGGTGTGCAGCGCCACAGAGCATGTGCTGCTGCCCATCATGCACCACATTATCGCCGACGGCTGGTCAACCGGCGTGCTCGTGCGGGAGGCGGCGACGCTCTACCAGGCGTTTGCGGCCGGGCAGCCCTCGCCGCTGCCGGAACTGCCCATTCAATACGCGGACTTTGCGGCCTGGCAGCGCAGTTGGTTTGTAAGGGACGTGCAAGAGCAACAACTGGCGTATTGGCGGCAGCAGCTGACTGGGGTGGAAGTGCTGCAGCTGCCGACTGACCATCCGCGCCCGGCCGTCCCCACCCGAACCGGCGCGCTCGCATCGCTCAAGCTTACGCAGGCGCTGACAGAGGGCCTCAAGGCAGTCGGTCGTCAGGAGGGCGTGACGCTGTTCATGACCCTGCTGGCGGCCTTTCAGGCGCTGCTGCACCGGTACACGCACCAGGCGGACATCGCGGTCGGGTCGCCGGTGGCCAACCGGAACCGTGCCGAGACTGAGGGCTTGATCGGCTTCTTCGTCAACACCCTGGTCCTGCGTACGGATCTGTCGGGGAACCCGACATTCCGGGAACTGCTGGAGCGTGTGCGCGAGAACACCCTCGGGGCATACAGCCACCAGGATATGCCGTTTGAACAGCTGGTGGAGGCGCTCCAGCCCGAGCGCGACCTCAGCCACTCGCCGCTCTTCCAGGTGATGTTCGTGCTGCAAAATGTGCCGGTACCCGCCCTGGAACTTTCGGAGCTGACGCTCACCCCGCTGGCGGTCGAAAGCGGCGCGGCCAAGTTTGACCTCTCCCTGGCAATGACG
>JAQBPS010000601.1 GCA_028287415.1 Bacillota bacterium
GCCGCGGAGATGCAAGCCGTGACCGCCCCAGCTGCCGGCGGAGAGGAACGGCACGGTCACTTTCGACCAGTCGGCCGACCGCTCGCGATACCAAGGGCCGTCGAGTTCGCGCGCTAGCGCTCCGGAATGGGGAGCAAGTGAATTCTGCGCGAGCACGTGTTCAGGTAGCGTCTCGTCGCCGGAGACGAGGAGGCCGCTGTTGGGGTCACGGTACCCCCGAGCGCCAAGTCCGTATTGAACGCTCAGAACCTGAGGCGGGTACCAGGTTCGGGGAAAGATGCTCAGGATACCGCCCTGGCGGTTAAAGTCGCGATACGCGTCGGCCGCGCCTTCCCAGGGGCACATGGCGACCAGGTGCGGCGGCTGTAGGCCGGCCACGAGCCACTGATTGATCGCGTAGTAGGAGATGCCGTTGATACCGACCTTCCCGTTGCTCCACGGCTGGACGGCAGCCCACTCGATGCAGTCGTACAAGTCTTTGCTCTCACGCCCTGAAAAGATGTCGATAACGCCCGGAGAGCGACCAGCGCCGCGGGAATCGACGCGGACGCACACGTATCCGTCCGGCACCCACTTTTCGGGATCAACGACCTCCCAGTTCTGGTACTTGCAGGTCGAGCCTTCGGCGATCTCCGGATGTTCCCGGATCATGGCCTCCCACTGGAGACGGTACAAAACCTGAAACGGCATCCCCTTCGCATACGGACCGTACGTCAGCAGGACCGGGTAGTTGCCGTCCGGGATTGGCCGGAAGACGTCGGCTCGCAGCACCAGGCCGTCGTCCATGGGGATCTGTACGTCCCAGTCGATCCGCATGTTATCCCTGATGACGCTGTTGTCACTCATATCATCTCTGTCCTTTCTGATACGCCAGTTGTGCGACGGCTTCTCCAGTTGGCATGGCGCTAGCAGCCATCAGCCTGCTTGGAGTGAGCTTTATGCTCCGGCCCACGGTAGACAAAGCACTTGGGGTTGAGGGCCTGGTCGACGTTCGTTTTGTCCACCATCTGGCCATCGACAATGGTGGTAAAGGGAACTGGCTCACCCTGCAGGATCTGCATGGCAATCGCGACTCCCTTATCGACTGCGTCCGGCACCCAGTAGGAGTTGTAGACCTCATTCGTCTTGATCAACTGAAGCACTTCGCTCTGGGCGTTGGCGCCGACGATCAGATACTGCCCCACCTTCTTGGCGTCCCGCACGGCCAGCGCTGCACCCATGGCCTCCTCGTCGATCATGCCCAATACTACGTCGATGTTCTGATTTCTCTGAATCAAGTCTTCCATCACGGAGCGGGCCTGGTCGCGGGTGTTGATGTTGGTCTGGTCAGCAACCTTCTTGATGTCCGGGTACTGATCGAGCACCTCCTTATAGGCCTTGAGCCGGCTGTTGGTAAGTGAGGAACCGGCGACGGCGGTCATGAGGGCGTAGGTTCCCTTCGGCAGCCCATTCTTCTTGGTCAGCGCCTCCACGACGGACTTGGCCTGCTCCTTGCCGATCTGCACGTCGTCGGCGAAGACCTTAGCTGTCACCTCATCGCCGTTGATCACCTTCTGGAGCGCCACCACCGGGATGCCCTTCTTCACTGCGGTGGCGACCACGTCACGGGGCGACTCGGCATCGCCAGCGGTAACGATGATGAGGTCGGGGTTCTTGTTGGCGGCGTCCTCGATGTCCGCGATGAGCTTCTCCTTCTTGTTCTGGCCGTCACTGTACGTGAACGTGACATTAGGATACTTGGCGAATTCCTGCTGGAGATGTTCGCCCATCGCGGCCATCCACGGTGAGCCGGCCCAGAACGAGGCCCAATGGATCTTCACCGGTCGGTCTTTCTTGAACTTGGATGTGTCAACCATCCTGCCGCTGTTGCCCTGTGCCGGGTCCGACTGGGTCTTCGGTGCCGTGTTGGTGCCAGGCTGCGGCTGGCTCGCCGGCTGACCAGAGCAACCGGCGATCAGCGCCAGTGCGAGTGTCGCCGCAATCCATGCTAAGGACCTGCGCATGCAACCTTCCTCCTCGTCCCCCATCTGATTTGCTGCTTTTGGAGGGACTCCCCAAGTGCCCCTCCGTCCTTGCTGTAGAAGCAATAAGTATGCCAACTTGACTAAAATTTTTAATAAGGATAATTATTCGTTGCTGGAATGCGGTTGGCGTGCTGGTGGCTAGGGTTATGCCCCTTTGCTCAGAGGGACGCCCTTCAATGAGGGAAGCGGAGGGGTCCGGAATTGGACCCCTCCGCTCTTTATCGCCCTCGGCAGGGTGCCCTTACAGTGGTCCGGAACTGGAGCACGTTCCATTTCCGGACCATACGCACCCGGTTACCCAACCGCAATGTTTAGCTGCTTGAGGCGCCGTAGCAGCGCCTGATGCGAGATTCCCAGTTCCCGTGCGGCTGCCCGGATCGACCGGTGTTCCTTCAGTGCCTTCCTGATCTGCGCTCCCTCGTACGCCTCCAGCCCTTCCCGCAGGGTAGCGTTCGGTCGGCTGACAACCACCCCGGGGTCTGGTGTTCCACCAAACTCCCGGATCTCCCGGGGCAATTCACGCAGGGCAACTTCGCGCTCGGTGGTCAAAACTACGAGGCGCTCCATTACGTTTCGCAGTTCGCGGATATTCCCGGGCCACGAATAGGCCAGGCAAGCCTCAGCGGCTTCCGGTGTCAACACCCGCTCCCTACCCATCCGCTGCTCGAACAGGGTCAGGAAGTGGCCGATCAGTGGCGGGATGTCTTCGGGGCGCTCGCGCAATGCCGGGATTTGAATCGGAATCACATTCAGGCGATAGAACAGATCCGCCCGAAAGCGGCCCTGCTGTACCAACTCATCCAGACCCTGGTTGGTGGCTGCGAGCACGCGCACATTCACTCTGCGGGGCCGGGTAGAGCCAATCCGTTGCACCTCGTAATCCTGGAGGATTCGCAGTAGTTTCGCCTGCAGTGACAGGGGCAGGTCACCGATCTCGTCCAAGAAAATGGTGCCTTTATCAGCCATTTCGAAGAGACCGGCTTTGCCGCCAGGCAGAGCACCGGTGAAGGCCCCCCGCTCGTACCCGAAAAACTCCGCTTCCATGAGTGTTTCGGGAATGGCACTGCAGTTCACCTTGATCAGGGCGTGTTTCCCACGCATGCTCCGGTGGTGAATCAGTTCGGCCAGTACCTCCTTCCCTACTCCGGACTCCCCAAGGATCAACACTGTCGAATCCGTCATTGCGACTCGAGTGGTGACCTCGATGACCCGGGACATCGCCGCACTCCGGCCGATGATCTGCTTCTCCAGGGTGGTCTCCTTTTCTCGGTAACGCGTCAACTCTGCTGCGTAGTGGCTGACTAACTGGGTCTTCCGCTCCAGGTCCTGGTAGAGCTCGTCCAGTTCGGAAATGTCTCGTATATTGCAGACAATCCGCCATATGCTTCCGGACTCATCGAAAACCGGTGTACCAGTGACCAGCAGCCGTTTGCCATTCCGGTTGTGATTGATGATTGTAGCCCGGCTGCGAGTCTGGATTACTTCCGGCACCACCGAACGGCCAAGGAGTCCCTCACTCAGCAATTGTTCGACCGGTTTGCCTATCAGCTCGGCGGCGCGGAAGCCGGAGAGCCGTTCGTAGGCGGGGTTCACCCGTAAGGAAACTCCATTGCCGTCGAAGATCCACAGCCCATCGAAGGAGTTCGCGAAAATGGCGTCGAGTTCACGCTGCAGTTCGTCCATGGATCCATTCATCGACACCTCACCTCCAGAAAAGTCGCTTACAGCACACCACGGCGGGCAGTCACACCGCTTCCATGCGAAAAGCCGCTGCTTTGGCCATTCCAAGGCCCGCAGCGGCTCCTTTTTGATCGCGGATTCCAAGGTGCTCGAGAAACGTTTTCGCCGCCGCTTGAAAGAACGTTGCCACTCGTGAGACCGCCCAGCCCTCCCCTATGTGCCTGATTACTGAACTGAGCGAAATAATTCTTGATACAAATTTCATCTCCTGCAAAGCTCTCGCGGTTGGCCGAACCCAACACCCGGTCACGGTGCGGCCGGGAGGCGCGGGAACGAGGGCGCCTAGATTTGCTGTCCCCGGAAGAGGACTCCTGTTAATTGTCAGACAAAACAGGGCAGGACGTCTGTCCTGCCCTGTCGTCCCTATTTACCCGCCCGCACATCGCCCAGCCGTTGCTGGTTGCGGTGCGTCGTCACCGTCAGGCCGATCTCCGGACTGGCCACCCCGAGGGCGCCGACCACCCGGAAGATCAGCGCCTGGCTGGAGCCCGTGCCATCCACGGCGACCACCTGGCCCGGCTTGACGTTCGCCGTGACACTCCCACCGGCAAAGTTGCCCACTGCCTTTCCGTCGACCAGCAGGGTCGCCTCGGGCGCCGACCGCTGGCTCGCCAGCACGACGGTCACGGTCAGCGGCGGCGCCGGAGTCGTGGCTGGACCGCTTGTGCCGAAAAGCTGGGACCAGGCGCTCCGCTCGTTTGGCGTCACGCCCTCCAGGGCGTCTACCAGGCTCATCTGCCGGCGCAGGCCCGGGATTACCTGGAGGGTCTGGACGAGGACGAGCCCCACCAGGCCCAGGATCACCAGTTGCATCACAAAACGCTCCAGCCGGTCCGAAAAGCTGCGGTGCCGCCCCTGGAACGCCTGCACGTCAGCTTCGTTATCTTCGTTATCTTTGTCACGCCGGTACGGGCGATCATGCTGCTTGCCCGCCAAAGTTGTCCACCCCCGGGAAAGATTTCCCTGGGGCTATCTTATGTGGTCGGGCTCCCCTGTATGCAAAGCGGCGCCTCCCGGGCGAACTCAGCCGCCGACGAGCCGGCGACGTAGCCGGAGGAGAACGCAACGGTGATGTTATAGCCCCCCGTGTGGGCGTGCACGTCCATCACCTCGCCGGCAAAGTAGAGCCCCT
>JAQBPS010000615.1 GCA_028287415.1 Bacillota bacterium
TCGTGAACGGGGCGGTTGCGGTAGACAGCGGGAGCCTCACGGGCGTACGCAGCGGCGAGGTGTTACGCAGCGGCAGCAGCCGGCCGGTCGCCGCCTCCCGGCGGTCGGAATAACAGAGAGGCACCCCGGTTACGAACCGGGGTGCCTCTGTGTTTGCCTATCCGTCACTGAGCACGGTGTTCACATACTGGGCGATTTTCGCTTCCTGTGCGGGGTTCAGCGCCGCGAAGGCGACCCCGACAACCCATAGATCCGGCCCGACGGATGTGCAGCGCATCACCTTGACGGGAATTTCCGCCGGCGCCAGCCCGAGGGCGGTCAGTTGCACATAAGCCATGCTGCCTACCGCCAGGGGAACCGGTGTGGAGTAGGCTGCACCGCCGAGGCTCAGGTTGATCACCTGAACGGGAATAGACGGCTCGTTGGGGTCCACGGCCAGGTCTGATTGCAACTGCACATCGGCGCGGGGATGCTGGCGGCGTTGCAGTGTGTCCATGCTTTCCGGCAGGTCAACGTAGAGGCGTCGCGTGGCGTCCACACTGCTGATGACCGTTTCACACCGCACCAGTGCCAGCTTCGCCAGGATCTCCAGTTGAACGGGCGTGCCGGCGGGGAGACCCGGCATGGGGCTTTCCAGGTCGATGATCGCCCCTGTCACAACGACCCGCTCAAGGATGCCCGGCAGCTTCAGGGGGGTGCCTGCCGCCCCTGCCTCGTTGATGATGACCCGGATGGGGTACCCCGTCATCGCCCGGAACTTCAGGAACATGTCACTCCGCGCATCTGGCGGGGCCGTTGCCTGGTCCCATGTCATCGTTCAGCCCTCCTTGCTGTGGGGCTACATGTCACCGGCGGCTGCCTCCGTGCGGGCCCGGTCAGCCGGCGAAAGCAGGGCCTGCGCCGTACTGGCGAGCCGCACCACCTGCTGGCTGCTAACCGCGAGCAGGCCCAGCGCCGCCAGCCGCTCAAGCGAGGGACACGGCAGGTCGTCACGCCATTCGGTGGCCACTGTGCCCACCTCAGCGGCGCCCTGTTCCAGGGCGGCATAAGCCAGGCTGGCACCCATTCCACCGTAATTAGCGCATCGGACACCCACCCGCGTGCCAGGCACGGCCCGCACGACCTGCCGGGTGAGGGATGCGAAGGCCTCCTGCGTGAGACCGCCCGACTCGACGAGGGTGATCCCCAGGGCCCCGGCGTCCACGGCTTTTCTGGCAAGGCGGGCGATAAATACCGGTTCGGTTGTCGCTGCCTGCTCGATCACCGCATCGACCTCGAGCCCCAGGCGGGCGGAGGACACAATGTAAGATTCGGCCAGCTGAATCAATTCTGTGTAGGTAATCCGCCTTATGCCCCGTACCACTTCCGGTGCTGTCGGGATGCGCAGCCCCAGTCGCGGGCGGCCGCACGCCTTCAGCGCCTCAAACACGTGGGTGATCTCCACTCGGTTCATTGTGCTGTGCGCCATTATGCTAACCCCTCGCACTGTAAGGGCGAGCGAATGTGCGAGGTTGAACTGAGCAGGGTCATTCAGCGTACCCACATCCACGGTCGACACCCCGACGTCGCGGAGGCTGTGCGCGAGGTCCAGCGCAGCGGTGTGCGCCTCTGCCGGGACACTACCGAGTGAAACATGCGCCATGGTCACGTCGGTCAGGTCAAACTGAGACCGCGCCATACTGACTCTCCTCCCTTGCTGATCACATGGCCCGCAGGGCCAGCCAATAGGGAACGGAAGCGAGCAGGCCCGCCAGTACAATGGCGGTGTGCACCCAGGCCAGGGGTCGGATCTGCTCCTCGGTGAACATGCGCTGACGTGTGCCGGTGAGCATTGCCAAGTAGCCGGGACTGAGCAGGGGGATCGCGAAGGTGGTACTGGCTGCCATGATTGTTAACACGGCGGCAAATGGGTTGTAGCCGGCATCGGCGAACAGCGGGATCGCCACGATCGCGAGCAGTGGAATCGCCTGGATCGGGGAGATGGCCATGCGGAGCAAGACCATCAGCAGGCCGACCACCAGCACCATGGCGGTGGGGTGTGTCAGAATCGGGGCGAGGGCGGCATGCAGCGGACCGGCGAGGATCCGATCCAGATGGGCGGCACGGGCCACATTTGCGATGCTGAGAATGGCGCCGAAAAAGAGCAGGAAGCTCCAGTCTACCTCACGGCTCAGCATCTCCTTGCTAAGGATATTGGTGGTCACCAGCAGCAGCATACCCCCGACCGCAAACCAAGCCGGGTCGATACCGTGAAGCGGGGCAGAGACAAATGCCAGGAGCACAAGCAGGATCACTGCCAGGCTGAGCCGTTCTTCCCGGCGCATCGGCCCCAGCACCCGCAGTTGGGCGGCGACAGTATCCGAGGAGACCCCGGACATGCTGTCCGGTGGAAGCAGCCGCAGCGTGCTCAGGTACGTAAGCACAAAAACGATGATGCCGAGCGGGAGGGCGGCCAGCAGCCAGAACGACCAGGAGACATGGGCCCGGACCGCCTCAGGCAGCAGGCTCCAGGCCAGAACGCCCGTCGTGGTCCCGTTGGGGACCAGGAAGTACATCTGTCCGAAGCCGAGGAAGCTGGCCATCGCCAGCCCGGCCGCCCCGTTGCTGTGGGGCCTGAAGCGCAAGGCCTCGCCAAGCTCCAGGGTCAGGGGTGCAGCCATCACCGTGCGACCTTGACTGGAGGGCAGCAACGGCGTGACCAGCATGCCGGTGACTGCCAGGGCCAGCGACTGCCCGAGATAGCTGTTCGGCAGGAGCTTCATCATGTTGAGGCAGGCACGGTACAGCAGGCCGGTCCGTGCAACCGCTACGCCGATGCACCAGACACCCAGCAGCAGGAACCAGGTGGCGTTGGCGAAGCCCGAGAGCGCCTCCGCGGGTGATGCCAGGTGGGTAACCGCCAAGCCCACACATGCCGCCAACGCCACGACGAAGTCAGGCAAGGCGTTGAACAGCCAGCAGATCGAGCCCCATAGCAGAATCGCCAGCAGGTAGCGCGTGTTCTGGGGCATGCCGGTCCCGATCGGGCCCAACGCGACGGCGCCGGCCGTGATTGCTGCCACCGCCAGGCCGATCACGCTGCGCGAGGGGCGCCACGCAGGCCACCGGCTTTTCGCCGTGCGGGTGCGTTGCCGCCGCAGGGCAACGGGTTGCGCGATCAAATGCTGGGCGGGCCCTGCCTGAGCGGCTGCTGCGGGCTCCTCGATTTCAACCTGGCTCCAGACATGGTCGGAATATGCGGCGATCATGCGGCGGACCCGGGCCAACTGATCCGCCTGATCGGCGGACCGAGCCAGCACCTCGCGACTGAATTCGGCCAGAATCTCCGGTTTGTCCCGGAGCAGATCCGCGACAGTACCGGCGGGGATGACGACCAGTTTGGACGGTGCCAGCGCTACTGCGACAAGTGGGGGCGCTGTTCTGTCCAGCAGGGCTGTTTCCCCGAAGAACTCACCCTCCGCTGCCTGTGCGAGCCACACCGTCGGCTCGTCGCACGCAGATCGCAACTCCATCTTTCCTCGCTCCACAAAGTGCAGCCGATGCTCCAGTTGCTCCGACTCCAGTCGCTCGCCAGCTTCCAGAGCGATCTCCTGCATTTCGGGGAGGAGCTTCGCCAGTTCGACCTGGTTCAGCTGCCGCAGCAGCGGCAGTCGGCGCAGGCGATCAACCTGCATCGTCCATATCGCCTCGTTTCCCTGATAGGGTTTGTGCGGCGCATTTCCTATTACGATAATTCGTCCGCATATGTTCGGCTGAATTTGAAGGTGTTGGCAATGAATGCTTATGTTGTAATTGATAGGTGTCTGTGCTGTTATCAACAATGTTGAGTGGATTCTCACTCGTTGTTTACAACTAATGCCATATATAGTACTATTTATTTAGCCCTATGGGCGAAAATGGATGGGATGGGGGAGTCCAGTTGGCTGGGAGTACGACCACGTTCCGTGCGCCCGGGAACCGTCTATCTGCCGTGGCACGGTCCATCAAACCGTCAGGGATTCGCAAGTTCTTCGATCTGGTCAGTCAAAGGGAAGGTGTGATCTCCCTGGGCATTGGGGAACCCGACCTGGAGGTTCCCGTTGCTGTCCGGCAGGCAGGGGTGACCGCGATGGTCACCGGCAACACTCGCTATACGTCAAACGCAGGCCTCCTTGAACTCCGTCATGCGATTGCCGCGTATCTGTATGAGCATGTAAACGTCACCTACAATGCCGACGAGGTGCTCGTCACCGCCGGGGTCGCACAGGGGGTCGATCTGGCGCTGAGGACGGTTGTCAGCGCGGGCGACGAGGTGCTGATCCCCGAGCCCTGCTTTGTCAGCTACGGCCCTTGTGTGGAACTGGCGGGGGGGCGGCCGGTGCCGGTGCCGCTGATCGAGGGCAACGGCTTTGTCCTTACGCCGGAAGCGCTGGCCGCTGCGGTGACGCCTCGCACTCGGGTGCTGTTGCTCAGCTATCCGAATAACCCGACGGGTGCGATCCTGGGGCTAGCGGAGTTGGAACTGCTGCTGCCTGTGATCCTGAAGTATGATCTGACCATCATATCTGATGAAGTATACAGTGAGCTGACCTACACTGGCAGCCACTGCTCGATTGCGGCTCTGCCAGGTATGCGGGAACGCACCATTTTACTGAACGGGTTCTCCAAGACGTTTTCGATGACCGGATGGCGGCTGGGCTTTGCCGCCGGCCCTGAGGCGCTGATCGAGGGCATGACCCGGATTCACCAGCACGCCATGATGTGCGCCCCTACGGTCGCTCAGCTAGCGGCCGTGCATGCCCTTCGCCAGGTCAATGAGATTGCGGAGCGAGCACGGGCGGTGTTCGGATCCCGCCGCAAGCTGCTGTACCAGGGTCTCAGCGGCCTCGGTCTGGCGTGTGTACAGCCGCAAGGCGCCTTTTACGCCTTTCCGGCTGTCGATCGCATGGGCCTCACCTGCGAGGAGTTCTCGGAGTTGCTGCTGCAGGAGGAAAATGTGGCCGTCGTACCGGGTTCGGCGTTTGGGGCCGCCGGCGAAGGGTATGTCCGCTGTAGCTACGCAACCGGTGAAGAACAACTGCTGCAGGCCCTGGACCGCATTGGCCGGTTCGTGAACCGACACCGGTTTATCTGACAGCGACATAGGGATATGAGTCGAGGCCGTGGGTACCCCCCACGGCCTCGACTGTTGTCAGCTTACTTCTTCCACCAGGGCGCCGGTTTGTAATCAGCGCTCTTGGTTTCTGCCGGCCAGATCACCTTCAGCTGCCCATCCTGCCATTGGGCGAGGAGGCCACTCAGACGGCTCGGTCCCCACTTCGCCTGATGCGAGCTGTCAAACTCGTAAATGCCCGCAGCACCCGTGAAGGTCTTACGCTCGAGGACGGGCACGACCTTATCGGCATCGACTGAGCCGGCCTGGGTGATCGCCTCGGCCAGGATGCTGATCGCATCGCCGGCGCGTACGTCAAACAAACCGCCGGGCTTGGAGCCGGCCTTCGCCTGATAAGCCGTGTAAAAGGGCTTGGTCTTCGACGTGATCGGGACGTTGTCGGCGAACAGGGTGACTGCGATGAAATCGGCCTTGTTGCCCACCTCGGCCTTGACCTTGTCTTCCAGTTCCAGGCCGCTGGCTGCAATATCGAGCATCGGCACTGCAATCTTCTGATCCGTATAGGTCTTGGCAAAGGCGAGGCCAGACGGGCCCATGTAGCCGATGATCACATCGGGCTTCTTCTCGTTGATCAGCTTGAGCACTGCGTCGAAGTTGCTGCTGCCGCGCTCGAAGTAGAGGGAGCCCACCGGGGTAATGCCGTCGGTCTTGGCCAGTTCGGCGATCACGCCCTCCAGCGACTTGCCAAACGGGTTGTCCTGCGCTACGTACACGTATGTTTTCGCTTTCTGGATGTCCCGCATGTAAAGGGAGGCGGACCGGGCCCAGTCACGGGCGTGGTTGCCATTTCGGAAGAGGTACTTGTTGGCAGTGGGATCCTTCGCCACTGCGTCCGTCAGGGCAGGGCTGCCGGCGCCGCTGATCATCATGACCTTCTTCTGCTTCATGATTTCAGGGTAGATCTTGAGGGCGGTGGCGCTGTTGTCCCAGCCAGCAAATGCGACCACGCCGTCCTTGGTGGCCTTGTCCAGTATCTCGGCCGGCTCGGCGGCCTCATCATAGAAGACCACCTTCAGAGGGCGCCCCATGATGCCACCAGCCGCGTTGATCTGGTCCGCCACAACCTGAACCGCCACCTGATCCTGCCGTCCCAGGTCTGCCACGGCGCCGGTCAGGCTGACCACGGCGGCGATGGTGATGGGCTCCTTGGTGCCCGTTGCACCAGGCGTCTGATCGGGCCGCTGCGCGACCTTATCGCCACTCTTTGAAGCGGCGCCGCCGCACCCGGCAATACCGAGCAAGGCGATCGACAGGACCAGTGCTCCAATACGTTTCATGCTCACGCTCGAGACCCTCCTTAAATGTACCCCGGACCCACATCGCACAAAAATTTACTTTAGACACTCACTTTGGAAGGAATCACCGAATCAGATGGCAAATACAAGGTATACTTCCAATTTACGCTTTCACTATCACCACCATTCATCATAAGGATGCACCACATACTTCCACCTATGGTGTACATTCTCCTTCTTTCACGTTACAATAGTTTTAAACAAAAATCTGTTGTGAAGAATCTGCGATTATTCTGGAGGTGTATCGTTGATGCGTCTGTTTCGGGGGGGACCCGACAAAGCAGGTCGGTCCAGAGGTTTCCGGCTCTCGCTGGCGGTGAAACTGACGGGTGGGGCACTGCTCCTTTGTGCGATGGTCCTTGGCCTGGGTGTGCTGAGCCTGTGGCAAATGCAAAACATCAATGTCTCTGCCAGCCGGATCAGCAACCGCTCACTGCCCCGGATCCAGCTGATCAATCGGATCAGCACGGCTCATGCAACCCTGAAGGTCACCCAGTTTGAGCTATTGCGAACGACAGACAAGTATATTCGTCAGGATAAGAATGACACGCTGCTGAAGCTCGGGAAGCAGATTGAGCAGGACAGCACTGAATACCAGGCGCTGATCGAGAACGCAGAGGAGCAGGCGGCCTTTCGCACTTTCACTGAGGTCCTGGGTCGCTTCAATATCGAGGCGACTGCGCTGAGCGACCTTGCCCTTAAAGGTGATGACGCCCAGGCATGGGTAGCCCTGGACCGCGCCGGCAAGTACCACACCGAGTCGGGCATTATTCTGGAGCGCTTGCTGGAGTTGAACCGCAACGACGCCGCCCAGGAAGTGACCCAGGCGTCCGGCGTGTACATGGCTGTCCGGAACCAGATGGCGTTGTTCCTGATCATCACGGTTGTGCTGGCCCTTGGTTTGAACATCTGGTTGGCCTGGAGCCTGAGCCGGCCGATTCGCCTGACCACGCGTGCCGCACGGAAACTCGCCGAGGGCGACCTTACTATTGAAGCGTTGCATGTGACTACCCGCGACGAGGTGCAGGACCTGGCGCAGGCGTTCAACGCGATGTTGCAGAACATGCGGCACCTGATCCAGCAGGTCACACAGACCAGCGAACGGCTGGCCAGCAGCGGCCTGGAGCTTTCCGATATGGCCAAGGTGGGTGAGGTGGCCAGCAGCCAGGCGGCCGCCGCAGTTGAGCAAATGGCCTCAGGCGCCCAGCGCCAGTCCAACCTCATGAGCAGCACGTCGGCCACCGTGGAAGAGCTGACGGCCGCGATCGCACAAATCTCCGAGGGTGCTTCAGAGCAGGCCCGGCATGCCCAGCAAGCGGCCTCTGTGGTCAACGGCATGGTCGACACCATTGACCGGACATCCAAGCGGGTGGCCGACGTGCTCAGCGCAGCGGGAGTGATGCGGCAGACGGCGATGGACGGGCGCCAGGTGGTCGAGGAGACCGTGGGGGGCATCCAGCGGGTGGCCGTAGTGACCGAGGAGGTCGCCAACCGCATTTCGGAGCTGGAAGTGGCCAGCAGCGAAATCGGCAAGATTCTCGGCGTGATTACCAACATTGCCAGCCAGACCAACCTCCTGGCGCTGAACGCAGCGATTGAGGCCGCGCGTGCTGGTGAACACGGCCGTGGCTTCGCCGTGGTGGCGGAGGAAGTGCGCAAGCTGGCGGAACAGTCGGCGGTCTCTGCCCGGGAGATTCGGGAGCTGGTCGAGAAGGTGCAGGAGTACACGAAGGAAGCGGTTTTCAGCGTCGACCGGGGCAGCAAGGAGGTCGAGCTGTGCAAGGGCAAGGCGGCCGACGCGGGTCTGGCGTTGATGGCCATTGTGACGACAGCTGAGGACACCGCTCAAAACATCAGCTCAATCGCCACCGCACTCGAGCAGGTCAGCGAGGGCAGCCGGGAAGTAATGACGGTGGTGGACAACGTTGCGGCGATCAGCCAGGAGAACTCCGCCTCGACCGAGGAAATGGCGGCCGGCAGCACGGAGGTAGCGGCTGCCGTCAATAATGTCAGCGGCATTGCGGAAGAGACGGCGACCGCCAGCGAGCAAGTCAACGCGACCACCGGGCGGCTGACGGACTCCTCGTCCCGGATCTCCAATGCTGCCGGGGAGCTCGCCGACATGGCGCAGCAACTGCGTCAGGTCATTGGTGGATTCAAGCTGTAAAGGGCTGTCGGCGGGCGGTTCCGCTAGTAGGGGGTATGGACATGGTTGCCGAGCCGGGACCGGTTGAGTCGGGTGACGTGGAAATTCGGCC
>JAQBPS010000630.1 GCA_028287415.1 Bacillota bacterium
CGATTGTCACCGCCGATGGACCAGGCCTGTCCGCACGTGACGTACGCCTCTGGCCGTATCAGAACCTGCGCCGACCCCTTTGGCCCTTTGACCCCGTCGATAGGGCATAGGCTGTTCCGCTGGGTGGCCCAACGCAAGAGGCCCGGAACTTAGTTCCAGGCCTCTAGTGTGCGTCCGTGTCCGGCACGGTTCGTTGAGGAGGTTAATCCTCGCCTTTCACAGTAAACGGGAAGAAACGGGGAAAACTCCCGACCGCCATCGGTCTGTAAGAGTCGCAAAACGCTGTCCCAGCGCCTGACCCACAGTAGGCTTAAGGTTTATTGGGCCTGTAGCCGTTCAACAAGGTCCCGCGTATCGCGGGCGATCACCAGCTCCTCGTTGGTCGGGATTACCCAGACAGCCACGTGCGAATCGCTGCCGGAGATCCGCCGCTCGCCCTTGCCCCGGTTGGCCGCCGGATCAAATGTGATGCCCAGGTAGGTCAGCTTCTGGCAGACCGTCTTGCGCAGCAGCCGGTCATTCTCGCCGATGCCCCCGGTAAAGACGATCCCGTCGACGCCGTTCATCGCCGCAACATAGGCGCCGATTTGCTTGCGCAGCCGGTATTCGAACATCTCGAAAGCCTCTCTGGCCCGCAGATCGCCCTTGGCCATCTCCTCTTCGATCTGGCGCATGTCGCCGGAAATGCCCGAGATGCCCTGCATGCCCGAGTGCTTGTTCAGCATGGAGGTGACGTCCTGCACGCTCAACTCCTCACGGGACATGATGAACGGGATCACGCCGGGGTCGACGTCGCCGGAGCGGGTACCCATGATCAGTCCTTCGAGCGGCGTAAAGCCCATGGATGTGTCGACGGACTCGCCGTGCATGATCGCCGCGACGGACGCGCCGTTGCCCAGGTGGCAGGTGATCAGCTTTAGCTCCGAGGCGGGGCGGCCCATATTGATGGCGGTGCGCTCCGCCACGTAGCGGTGGGAGGTGCCATGAAAGCCGTACCGGCGGATCTTGTGCCGCTTGTACATGGCATATGGCAGCGCGTAGAGAAACGCCGTGCGCGGTATCGTGGCGTGGAAGGCCGTGTCGAACACCGCGACCTGCGGCACGCCGGGCAGCATCGCCTCCGCCGCCAGAATGCCCGTCAGGTTCGGCGGGTTGTGCAGCGGGGCGATCTCGAACAGCTCCCGGAGCTTGCGCTTGACGGCATCATCAATGAGAACGGAGTTTGTGAACGACTCGCCGCCGTGGACCACCCGGTGTCCGACGGCGCTGATCTGATCGGGGTTCCTGATCACGCCGTGCTCGCCGTGGGTCAGGGCGCTGAGCACCCGACGGATGGCGGTGCCGTGGTCGTAGATCGGGGTGATGTCCTCGATCGCATAGCCGGTGGCGTTTTTATACTCGAAGATCGCGTCATCCATCCCGATCCGTTCCACCTTGCCGATGGCCAGGACGTGCTCATCCGCCATGTCCAGGAACTGATACTTCACCGACGAGGAGCCGCAGTTGAGGACGAGGATGTTCATCCGGGAACACCCCCTGTCTTCACCCGGTCGCCGTCGGCGTCGTATTTGAAGAAGCCCTCACCGGTGTCCGCGCCGAGGTTCCCGGCCCGTACGAGCTTGCGCAGGATGGGGGCGGGCCGGTACTTCATGTCGCCATACTCCCGCCAGAGGCGCTCGCACATCACCAGGACGGTGTCGAGGCCGATCCGGTCTGCGGTTTCCAGCGGGCCGCGGGCCATTTCGAAGCCAAGGCGCATTGCCGTGTCGATCGCCTCCGCTGTGGCAACGCCCTCCATCAGCACGGCGCAGGCCTCGTTGATGAGGGGGATGATCAGCCTGGTGGTCACGTAGCCCGTCGACTCGTAGACCTCGACCCCGACACGGTCGAGCAGGCCCATCAGCTCGCTGACCCGGGCGACCGTCGCATCTGCCGTCTTGAGCCCGCGCACGATCTCGACGACCCGTGTCTTGGGCATCGGGGTGACGAAGTGGCAGCCGATCACCTGGCCGGCGCGGCCGGTGGCGGCGGCGATCTCCGTGATGGAGAGGGTGGAGGTGTTGGATGCGAGAATCACATCCGGTCGGCAGATCTGATCCAGCGTGCGGAAGAGTTCCTTGTGTTCATTGATGGAGAGAATGCATGCTTCAACGGCGAAGTCAGCCGGGGCGAGTTTGGTCAGGTCAGTGGTGAACTGAATGCGGCCCAGGATCACTCGCTTCTCCGCTTCGGTAATGGACCAGTGTTCGATTGCGTTCTCGAGGGCGAGGTCGATGTGGTGGCGGGCCTGGTCGAGCTCGGCGTCCTCCCGGCCCCACATGATGACGTCAAAGCCCTTGGAGGCGACGAGTTCTGCGATGCCCCGCCCGTTCGGTCCGGTACCGAGAATGCCCCAGGTGTGTACAATCACTGTCAGCACTCCTGCTGGGATGTAGTTGGGTCTCCGTTCGTTCGGCATCTGCCTGCCCACATGATAACGGTATTCCATAGCTTTTCCTAGGGCCGGGCAGAAACTGGCGCCTGTGCCAGGGCGTTACAAAGATTCATCCATTGCGGTGATTTTCGGAGCATTTCTGCTTGATGCGGTTATGACGGAAGTTCTCCCTGCGACAGAGGCGCAGAGGGACTTGCATGGGCTGGTATATCGTTTGGCGTTAAGAATAGATGTGACGTAAACTGGAGCGGTTGGGATTGAAGGTTCAGCGATGTTCCCTAACTCAAAAGGAGGATTCTTGTTCTGAGCATTACATCAAAAATCCTGGCATCGATCCTTGCTGGTGGACTCGCCCTGGGTGGCGGAACTGCGGCGGTATATGGTGACACCTTTAGTTGGCCCCACTTTCACGGATGGCAGCTGTCGTCGCTGGCGACACATGCGGCGCCGAAGGAGCTACCCATCCTTCCCGGTCAGAGTGTGGCCACTGCCCCGGCTCAGGTCACGGCCCCGGCTCAGGTCACGGCTCAGGTCGCTGTTCCGACAGCCCCGGCGCCGGCGCCCAAGCCCGCACCAGCGCCCGCCCCGGCGCCCAAGCCCGCTCCCGCACCCGCCCCGACCCCGGCGGGCGTCACCGATGAAGAGCAGGAGATGGTCCGCCTGGTCAACGCCGAGCGCGCCAGCGCCGGCCTCGCCCCACTTGCCATCGACATGCGCATCGTGCAGACGGCCCGTGCGAAGAGCCGGGACATGATCAGCAACGGCTACTTTGGTCACCAGTCACCGACCCTCGGCTTGCCCTTTGACCAGATGAAGGTTGCGGGCATCACCTACCGGAGCGCCGGCGAGAACCTGGCCGGCAACCAGTCCGTCGCGGCCGCCCACAAGGCCCTGATGAACAGTCCCGGCCATCGTGCCAACATCCTGAGCCCGAAGTACACCAAGATCGGGATCGGCATCATCCATGGCGGGCCGTACGGCACGATGTTCACCCAGCACTTCCTCGGCTAGCACTCTCCGCGCCACAGCACGCACAGCACGCAGTACAGCCCCATTCGACAAACTTCGACGTTTTTTTGCCGAGGCGGTTGAATGGATCAAGCTAATAACATATACTATAGACACACTTTAGACAAATGTGCGAGTATGGGGCGTACGGGGAGGCTATGAGCATGGAGACGAGCACCACACTGTACGTGGGCAACCTGCCATGGAGCGTCACTGAGCAGGAACTGTCCGACTGGGTTTCCAGGTTTGGCACTGTGACGGGCGCCCGGATCGTCACCGACCGTGAGACCGGCCGTTCCCGGGGCTTCGGCTTCGTCGAAGTCGCCCCCGAGGATGTGGCCAAGGTGGTGGAGGCGCTCAACGGCACCGAGCTCAGCGGCCGGGTGGTCACTGTGAATGAGGCCCGGGCCCGACAGCGTTAAGGCACAAAGCAGCATAGGATGGTCCGGCTCCCCTGCGGTGGGGGTGTCGGACCATCTTCGCATTTTGGCCCATTTCCGCACCTGAGCGACAGTGGGTTCATATCATGACCAACAGGAG
>JAQBPS010000631.1 GCA_028287415.1 Bacillota bacterium
GGGCCGGGCGCCGCGGCGGCGCATCCGCTCGCAGTGGTGGCGACGGCGCTGACCTTCATGCTTCTCAACGCAGGCCTGTACGCCATCTATCTGCATGCCGGCGCCGTGATGCCGCTGCACACAGCCCTCCGGACGCTACTGGACCCGGCGGGAACGCGGGCCTACCTGATCATCATGACGGTCGGGGTGCTGGCGGGCTTTGCGTTTGTGGCGGGCGGCTGGGTCTGGGCGCTGCTGGTGCTGGGCCTCGCCTACCTGCTCCAGAGCACGCTGAAGCGGTACTTCGAGGCGGTGCGGCAGGCGAAAAGCCAGGCGCAGCAGCTGGAGGCGGTGCTGAACGCCACGGAGGGCGCCCTGATCATGACGGACCAGGCTGGTCGGGTACAGGTGGCCAACCGCCGGGTCGGCGATCTGTTCGATGTCGACCTGGATGACCTCGTGGGCAAAGCAGAGGCTGACGTCCCGTCACTGCAGCAGGTGAAGGCCCGCATCGCGGCGGGCGCACAGGCCGGCGAGCAGGTGCTCGAGCTGGACCGCAGCCCCGCCCGGTTCGTGCACTGGTACCGGGCCGAGCTGAGCAGCCAGGTCGGAGACTTGCAGGGGCACATCGAGGTGTTCACGGATGTGACCGCCCTGAAGCAGGCGGAACAGAACCTGCGTGAGCTTTACGACTCGACAATCCGTGCCCTTACGGCAGCCATTGACGCCCGTGACTCCTACACGCACGGCCACTCCGGCCGGGTTTCAGCGTATGCCGTCGCAATCGCCCGGCAGATGGACCTCTCGCCGGGCGATTGCGAGCGAATCCGTTACTCAGGCCTGCTGCACGACATTGGCAAGCTCGGGGTGGACGACCATGTGCTGCGCAAGACGGGCGCTCTGTCGCCGAGCGAGCGGGCGCTGATGATGCAGCATCCGGTGATCGGCGCCAGTGTGCTTGAGAAGGCCCCCGTGCTCGCCGACCTGATCCCCGGGGTGCGCTGGCACCACGAGTGGATCTCCGGCGGTGGCTACCCGGACGGGCTGAAGGGCCCGGAGATCCCGCTGGATGCGCGCATCATCGGGGTGGCGGACGCGTTCGACGCCATGACATCGGACCGCCCGTACCGATCGGCGCTCTCACGGTCGGAGGCCCTGGGACGGATCCGAGCAGGCGCCGGTGAGCAGTTCGACCCGGCGGTCGCCGCTGCGCTTGTGGCCGTGGTCGATGCGGGCGACCTGCCCGCCGGCGAGGATGCGGGGGCGCCCGCCGCGGCGGCGGAGGCCCAGGGACCGGGCATGATCCTCCCGGTACACGGCAAGGAGCTGTCGATCTTCTACCGGCTCGCCCGGGAGGATTATTCGGCCCTCAGCCTCGACAGCATGCTGCGCCGCTATGTCGACACGTTTTACGAGACTGTGGGCCCGCACGTGTACATGGTCTATCTGCGGAATCCCGAAACGGGGACGTTGGAGCGGAAGGCGGCGGCCGGCATGTCCCCGTATGCGGACCGGGGGCCGGCGCAGGACATGCAGCTGGTCGAGGAGGCGCTCGCCACCCGCAAACCTGTAGTCGCGGCTGACCTGCAGTTGCTGGACGGCTACCGGCCTGCGGCGCCGGGCTCCCGCTCAGAGGCGGTCATCCCGCTGACGGCGCAGGGTGAGTTGCTGGGCGCTCTGGTGGTGGAGGCCCGCATGCCGGGCATCTTCACACGGGATATGCTCTACTTGCTGGAGGCGCTGGGCGAGCGGCTCTCCAGTGCGATCAAGCTCCTGCGCTACCACGAGCGGCTGTTGATGGCGGCCACGCATGACAGCCTGACGGGCGTTTACAACCACAGCTACTTCTATGATCGACTTACGGAGGAGACCAAGCAGGCGCGGCGGGCCGCCGGACAGCTCTCCCTGGTGCTGCTCGACATGAATGGCCTGAAGGCGGTCAACATGGTGCACGGGCACCAGGCGGGCGATGAGGCCCTGCGGGAGTTCGGCCGGATTCTGAAGCAGCATGCCCGGGTGAACCACACGGTGGCCCGGTACGGCGGGGACGAGTTCGCAGTGATCATGCCGGGGCTCGGGCGGGCGGAAGCGGATGCGGAGGCCGCTGCGCTGGCGGGCGAGTTGAATCGGAGCTTCCAGTGGGGCGCCAGGAGCATTCCACTGCCGGCAGCGTCCTGGGGCATCGCTTCGTTCCCGGCGGATGGTTACCGGGCCACGGACCTGGTGCTGGCCGCCGACCACGCCATCGTCCGGGAGAAGCGGGGCGACGGCGGCAGTGCACCGCCCGTTCGGGCAGCAGGGCGTTAAGGCGGACAGCTCGATGGCGGAGGAGGGGAGTTTCCCCTCCTCTTTGTCGCGCCTCCTGGGGGGATACGGCAATACTCGCATATCGCGAATATCCGAACTTTTACCGGTGAACAGGAATTTCACCGATGCTGGCCGAAACGAATATTCCGATGCGCTAAATACCTTTTCGCAATGCTGGATCGGGTGATCAATCACCCGCGTGACTTGTGGAGCGGAGGCGGTTCGATGTTCCTGGAAACGGTCGCGTTCAGTTTCGCCGTTGCCTGGCTCCGGGGCGGGAGGCTGAAGGATGACTTCGGTCTGCGCTGTATTTGGTTGGCGCCTGTTGCATTCGTGCTACAGGTGCTGAACAGCGTTGTGGTACCGACATCGGTCCAGACGCCGGTCACCATGATTTCTTATGCGCTGCTGCTCTATTTCGCATGGGTGAACATCCGTAGTATGGGCGTGCGGCTGATCGGGGTTGGCATGTTGCTGAACGTGCTGGTGATCGCCGCCAATGGCGGGCGCATGCCCGTCCAACTGGAAACCGCCCGCCGCCTGGGGATCGATGTGAGCGGCTTTGCGCATGGGATTCTGGCCAAGCACATGGTTTTGACTGCGTCTTCCCGGCTTGCTTTTCTGGGGGACGTGATTCCGATGCCGTGGCCCATCGCCCGGGTGATCAGCCTCGGGGACATCTTCGCGGTAATTGGCGCTTTCCTCATCGTCCAGGCGATTATGGGGAAACCGCTGTACAGTTTGCGGGCAGACAAGCCGGCGTAATGCATCTCACGGCAAAGGGGGTGAACGTGTAATGAAGAAGTATCTCTGGGCGGTCGTGGTGATCGTCTCTGTGTTGGCAGCTACCTCCTCAGCTTGGATAGCCTACCCCTGATCGCTCCGCAGAGTACCGCAACTTGTCT
>JAQBPS010000640.1 GCA_028287415.1 Bacillota bacterium
GAGCGCCGCCCCGGGCTTCCCCGCCAGCAGTGCTCTGCTGCCGATCATGCTCAGTGAGGGCTACGATAAGCGGAAGCTGCCGCTGGAGAAGATCGCTCACTTGACCAGCACGCAGCCCGCCATCTCCTTCGGCCTATACCCACGCAAGGGGTTCATCGGGGTGGGCGCCGACGCCGACTTCGCCATCGTGGACCTGAATTGGGAGCGGACGGTTACTCCGGAACTCTGCGGTTATGGCGACTACACCGTCTACGACGGGATGGCGTTTAAGGGGTGGCCGGTCTATACGGTCAGCCGTGGCGAGGTGATCCAGGAGCGGGGCAAGGTGACTGGCCGTTCCGGCCGCGGCATCTACCTGCGCCGCAGCATCTGACGTTCCGGCACCGAGTTCCGATCGAACGAGAGCGGGACGGGAGTGACACACCGCGATGACGACCCCGATGACCATGGCTCAGAAGATCCTCGCCCGCGCTAGCGGGCGGGACTCCGTGAAGATCGGGGACCTTGTCTGGGTCGATGTGGACCTGGCGATGGTCCACGACTCATCAGGGCCGCGGCGCATTGCCGGCGACATGGAGCGGCTGGGGACGGGCCTCTGGGATCCCGACAAGGTGACCGTCATCTCCGACCACTTCGTTGCCGGCAACGACGTGACGGAAAGCACGATCCAGAAGCTGACCCGGGAGTGGGTGGCCCGGCACGGCGTCAAGAAGTTCCACGAGCGGGAGGGGATTTGCCACATCGTTCCGGGGGAGTATGGCTACGTCCGGCCCGGGATGTTGATGATGGGGGGCGATTCCCACTCCAACACCCATGGCGTCTTCGGCGCCATGGCGGTAGCCATGGGTTCCACGGACATGTTGGGGGTGCTTTGCACGGGGCGGACCTGGCTAAAGGTGCCGGAGACGGTCCGGATCAACTGGCACGGGAAGCTGGGCAGGGGCGTCATGGCCAAGGACATGATGCTCCACACCATTGGCAACATGGGCGGGGACGTGGCCACTTATATGGCCGTGGAGTTCGGCGGCGAGGCGGTCTATGCGTTGCCGTTTGACGAGCGAATCGTGCTGCCTAACATGACCACGGAGATGGGGGCCAAGGCTGGCATGATCGAGCCGGACGAGCTGATCTTCGTGCACCTGGAACGGCTGGGCGTCCCCCGGGACTCCTACCAGCCGGTCTACGCCGACCCGGATGCGCCATACGTGCGGGTGGAGAACTTCGACGCCGGTGCGCTCACCCCGCTGGTTGCGCTGCCGGGCAAGCCCGACAACCTCGCCCGGGTGGAGGATGCGGCGGGCACGAAGATCGACCAGGCCTACATCGGGGCCTGCACTGGCGCCAAGTACCACGACCTCGCCATCGCCGCACAGGTGCTGAAGGGGCGGCGGGTCGCCCACGGCACCCGGCTGATGATCGCTCCCGCTTCGGTGAAGGCGCTGAAACGGGCGACCGGTGACGGCACCCTCGAGATCCTGCTGGATGCGGGCGCCACGCTACTGCCCTCATCCTGCGGCGCGTGCGCCGGTCTGGGGGGCGGGGTTCTGGCACCGGGTGAGCGCTGTATCAGTTCCACCAACCGCAACTTCCCGGGCAGAATGGGCGACCTGAGTGCTGAAGTCTACCTGGGATCGCCGGCCACGGTCGCCGCATCGGCCATCGAGGGGCGGATTGCGGATCCGCGCCCTTACCTGTCCTGACCACAGATCCAGTCGAGGAGGTAATGCCGGTGGCGCCGTGAAACTCACCCCTGACACGACTGCACCATGAGAGGAAGTTGACGATGGACTTTCAGTTTTCCGCCGAGCAGCAGGAGTTGATCCAGCTTGTCCGCAAGATCGCCCGGGAGAGAGTCGCCCCGCTCGCTCACCAGATCGATGAGCGGGAGGAGATCCCGGCGGAGCTCTTCAACACCCTGCGGGACGCCGGCCTCTTCGGCATCGCCGTGCCTGCCGAGTACGGGGGCACTGACATGGGCATCCTCGGGCTGGTCCTGGCCGTGGAAGAGGTCTCCAAGTACTGCTGCGCCACCGGTCTGCTCCTCCTCCTGACCCGTCTCCCCCTGGCGGCGATCCTCTACGGTGGCACCGAGGCCCAGAAGCGCAAGTACGCCACCGGCATTGCCGCGGGTACCCTGCGAGGCGCCTTCTGCCTCAGCGAGCCGGACGCCGGTTCCGACGCCGCGAACATCCAGACCCGCGCGCTCCGCAAGGGCGACAAGTACGTGATGAACGGCACCAAGTGTTGGATCTCCGGCGCCGCCCATGCTGACTTCTTTACCGTCGCCGTCAAGACTGACCCCGCCGCCGGCCACAAGGGAATGTCCGTCATCATAGTAGAGAAGGGAACCCCTGGCCTGACCGTGGGCAAGAAGGAGAAGAAGATGGGCGTGCGGGGCCTGTCCGTTAACCAGGTGATTTTCGAGGACTGTGCGGTCCCTGCTGAAAACCTCATTGGGGAGGAGAATCAGGGGTTTAAGCTGATCATGAAGAATTTGAACGCGGTGCGCCCGGTGGTCGCTGCCCGCGGAATTGGGCTCGCAGAGGGCGCTCTCACCTACTGGCTCGGGTACGGCCATGAGCGGAAGACCTTCGGCAAGCCGATCGTCGAGCACCAGGGCCTTCAGTGGATGGCGGCCGACCTGGCCGTCGACATCGAAGCTGCCCGCCTCCTCACCTACCGGGCGGCCATGCTGGTCGATCAGGACAAGGCCGGCAAGGAGTCCGCCCACATTCTGTCGATGGCCAAGTACAAGGCGACCGAGGTGGCCGTCCGCACTGCGAACGACTGTCTGCAGATGATGGGCGCTACCGGCTACATGGAGGATTACCCGCTGGCCCGTTACGTCAGGGACGCCCGCCAGCTGACCATCGTGGAGGGCACCAGCCAGATTCAGAAGGGGCTCATCGCCCGGGCGCTGATCGACGGGGACCTCGCCTGGTAGTCCATGGCCTGGGAAGGGATGGGTGCCTTCTTGGGGGTAATCCTGTGGGATCAGGAAAGGGACGATGATATGCGCGGCGAGGGGCAGCACATGTGTGCTGCCCCTCGCTATCTCTAAGAGGTGAGCGGGGCGTTTGGGTGGGGCTACGGAACCCACTTCCCAACATTCCCCTCTGTACCGACACCCCACATGGTGCCGGTGGAATCCCAGGTGATCATTTTGAGGGTCCACGCCTGGGTCACCTGAGCGAAGCCAAC
>JAQBPS010000693.1 GCA_028287415.1 Bacillota bacterium
TCCACCTCGTGGTACATATTCGCGACCAGAACCGCATCGCACGACTCGGTTGGAACGGGGTATTCGTCCTCCTCCTCGGCGAGGATCCCCACTACATTGGCCAGCCCCTCAGCCGCGGCCCGTTCCCTGAGGTGGGCGAGCATCTCCTCGCTCACGTCCACCCCGTAGACGACGCCCGCCGGTGCGATTCGTCTGGCCGCCTCCAGGGAAAAGTAGCCCGGGCCGCAGCCGATGTCGGCCACCACCGTTCCCTGTCTCAGGTCCAGGTGAGCAAGGACCTTGTCCGGGTCATTCCAGGTCTTCCGATCCGCTGAGAGCAGTCTTTCCGCATGGGCGGGATTGAACTTATGAGTCATAGCAGTGTGCACACTCCCCTCTGACGATGGTTCACACATGGAGGCCAGCCCGCCAGGGGCTGGCCTCACCGATCGCTATGCACAGTTTCGGGTTCGCACCAGTGCTCCCCCCACGCCTGAATGGCGGTGACGACCGGCTCCAGTGCCCGGCCCTTCTCGGTCAGCTCGTACTCGACCCGGACCGGTTTTGTATCAAAGACCCGCCGGATGATAATGCCCTCGTCCTCCAGGGTCTTCAGACGCTCGGACAGAAGGCGGTCGCTCACGTCCGGCATCTGGGCGTGAAACTCACCAAATCGCTTCTTGCCGCCCATCAAAATGCGGATGATAAGGCCTGTCCACTTTTTGCCCAGCACGTCGATCGCTTTCTCATACCGGGGACACATCTGCTGATAATCCACGACCGGTGTTCACCTCCCCACTCCTATATTAGCACACGAGTCTTGACAAAAGTGAGCCTATGCTTGCGCATGAACATAGTCTGGGCAATCCGGGCAAGAGACACACGATAAGCATGAAGGGCAGCGCCTTATTCAGGACGCTGCCCTTCTTTCATGAGGGTCGCCGGGAGGCATGCAACACCCGGTGCCCTCAAAGCTCACTCATTCATCGATACGCACCTTATGCCCGAAGGTTCGGTAGCCGCATGGCTCGTTGCCGATTTCCGTCCGGGCGAACCTCACGGGCTGCCCGACCACTTGCCAGGCCGGCGCGCGTGCAGTCGGTGGAGCGTGCGTTCAGCCGGCGGGCCGTCCGGCGGGAGCGAGACGGGGGCCGACTGGCTGAGCAGATAGTGCTGGCCGTCCTCCGTGCGCCGCTCGTAGCTCACCACATAGCGGTGGCCTGGTTGAATCCCGTCACTGATGATGTGGTGGTCCGCTTGCTTGGGGAGCTCTACAACGAGGGTACGCCCGCCCGCCTGCCCCGGGAAGCCGCCGACGGTGATATCGAACACGCGCAGGCAGGGCGTTGTCCGCCGCCAGTCTGCCTCGCCGAGCACAGCGCGCAGCTGTTCATCACCCACCGTGGCCCCTTCCCAGTACACATAAAGCGACCGGCTGCCCTGCGCCGTAGCGTGCACGGCATTGCGGCCGGAGGTGCGGGACGGGAACGGCACGACCTTCCCGCGAACGGGGCCGGGTACGGCTCTCGGGGCGCTCGCCTGCGCCACTGTCATCGGCACGCTGACGCCGGCGATCTCTGACGCGAAGACCTTCACGTCATCAGCCGAATCAGGGCTTTTCACACCGGTACGCTCTGCCCCGGGTCTCGCCCCCGGGTTCGACCGTGCGGCAAGGTTCATCCAGGCCAGTCCGCACATGATTGCCAGGATGATCAACGAAATCGTTGCCACCATGTCCCTTACCCCCCACGCGGGAATCTGCTCGTATCGCCAAGTTTTCGTCTTACGTGGCAGCTTTATTCTAACCGGCACGCTGCCCCTTTGTCCGCACCGGGGATTCCGCTATAATAGGGGCATGGCAAAAATAATTGGTGATTTACCACAAGGCAGCCGAAGGAGCCTCGTCGCTTCTCTGAGCGTCCGATTCAGCGAGGCGGCCCGACTGAAGGCAGACCGGGAGGATGGCGAAGGTCTGCGTCGCCTGACCGGTCTGCTGCACGCACTGCCGGCTGACGTGACCGCAGTGCTGCGCCCCACCCTCGGCTTCATGCAAGGCGAGTGTTGCCTGATCGGTCCCGGCAAGGTGCTGGTGGTTCAGACGCTGCATTTTCGGGGTAGAATTACGGTCGGGCAGAAGGAAGAATGGATCGGCCACCCCGGCAGCATGGACCTCGGGCGCCCGGACCGGCGCGCCGCGGTCTTTTGCGACCGGCTGGCCTATAGCGGTAATGGCCGCGGTTTTTCCCTGGAACCGGTGGTGATCTGCACGGAGGGGCCGGTCGAGTTTGCGGCTCCCGCTCCGGCGCCGCTCGCACTGCTGATTCCATGGGCCGATGCACCCCGGTTTCTCGCACAGGCATTTCCCGACGGGGTGATCGGCTTCGACACCCGCCAGTTGGTCGAGATGCTCTCCTGAGCATCACCCGGGCGCCTGCATGGCCTGTGCGGGCGCCTGTGCGCGGCCAGAAGGAGGCACCGCATGTCCACGCGGAAAGAGTCTGATCTATATGCCCCGGTCAAGGCGTTTCTGGAGGCGCAGGGCTACGCGGTGCGGGGCGAGGTGCACGACTGCGACCTGGTCGCCGTGCGGGGCGAACAGGTGCTGGTGGTCGAGCTGAAGGCCGCCTTCAATCTGGCGCTGGTGCTCCAGGGCATCGCCCGGCAGCGTCTGACCGACAACGTTTATGTCGCCGTGGAGGCACCCCGCACCCAGCGGAGTGAGCCACGCTGGACTGAAGTACGGGAGCTCTGTCGCAGGCTGGGACTGGGCCTCCTGGCCGTACTGTTCTTCGAGCGCAAAAGTCCGCTGGTGCAGGTGGTCTGCGACCCGGAGCCGTATACGCCCCGGCGCAGCCCCAAGAAGCGTACGCTGTTACTGAAGGAGTTTCACCGCCGCACGGGTGACCACAACACCGGCGGCGTGACGCGGCGCCCGATTGTTACCGCCTACCGGGAGGAGGCGCTGAGAGTGGCCCTCTACCTGCGGGAGCACGGCCCGTCGGCGCCCAAAGCCGTCGCCGGGGCCACCGCGCTGGCCAAGGCAGCCGCATTCCTCCAGAAGGATTACTACGGCTGGTTCGAGCGGGTGGCAAAGGGCATCTACCAGCTGACGCCCAAGGGCGAGCAGGCGCTGACCCTCTATGCTGACGTGGTGGCAGATCACTGAGGCGGGCATCCTAAAGCTTGTCTCAGGGCGGGGGGCCGACGGCGACGGCCGGGAGGGGTTCCGCCCGCCCCCAGCGAAATCCCGAAAGAGTCTCTCTGCGTACCCTGAGGCAAAGGGGAATTGGCATGCAGCTTAACCGTTTCTGGAGCTCCGTCTGGAGCGTTGCTTCGTTCCTCTTGGCTGTGGGCCTCCTGCAGTACATCGTTGGCGGCCTGGTTGGTCTGCTCGGCGTGCTGCCGCACGCCGCGCTTTTGCTGCTGCAACTGCTCGTGGTTGCCGTGGTGCCGGTCGTCGGCGCCCTCACCTATGTGGACTGGCGCTGGAACTGGAAACCTGAACATATTGGTATGCCGCGATCGGCCGCCGCCGTCTGGCACACGCTGCTCGGCGTGGTGATCGGAGCGGCGGCCAGCCTCTTCGCAGCGGTGGTCTCGGGACTCCTGTCGGGCCGGGGTCTCGTGCTGCCGGTCGTGGCACCGCCTGTGTTGACCGGCATCAGCGTGATCCTGATCGTCCTGATCGTGTTCACGGCGTTCGCAACGGAGATGATCTTCCGGGGCGCCGTGATCTCGCGGTATCAGGCAGATCTGAGCCCGCGCGAGGTGCTGTTGGCCGCCACCCTCACCCCGTTCGGCTGGTTGATTATTCAGGGCGTGTTCCGCTACAGCGCTCTGCCAACTGGCATGGGCACCGTGACCGAGATCGCCATGACGGTCTGTCTGGCGCTGCTCTTTCTGCGCACCGACTCGGTCTGGCTCTCGGCCGGTCTGCGCGCTGGCGCCCTTGTCCTGATTGCCCTGATGCCCGGCGTTGCCACAGGAGCCGGCGGTCCCGTCGTCTGGGGCGTAGCAGCCGCCATATTGCTCGCCCTGGCATGGTCCCGACAGGAGCGTATGCCCAGACGGGTGCAGCCCAATCGGGGCTCGCAGCGCTCTTCGCGGGGTGGCCGAACGATCCGCGGTCCCTGGGGACCGCATTAAGCAAAGGGGCCTGCCCGCCAGGGGGCGGGCCCCTTTGCTTGGCACCGTGCAGGAGTTCTGGTCCTGTCCGCCAAATTGTTCGCTTTGAACAATAACGCTGTGTCGAATTTTACGGGATAGTTGAGGCGGTCTTCATGGAAGGCATGCTCCAAAGCATCATTACAGCCGGCTACCGACAGCTTGAAGGTCGCGGCCTCTCGCTCTATCGCTACGATCCGCTGAGCGAATCGTTCCCTGACGTCTGGGAGGTGGCGGAGCAGCAGACTGTCCGCCGGTACTTCAGCAGGGCCGCCAAAGGTGGGTTCACCGCGGGCGTGTTGCGTCGCGGGAGGCCGATGCTCGTCAATGACACCCATATCACGGAAGGGTTGAGCCCCTTCCTGCGGGCCGATATCCGCTCGTTCATCGTCAATATTGTGCAGGTGCATGGCGTGCCCTGGGGCGCACTCTACGTGAACAGTCCCCAGCCCAACGCCTTTCAGGATGATGATCTGGCGTTCGTCAACTCGCTTGCGCGCCAGATCGGCAACTTCATCCAGGAGACGAACCGCACCGAGTCCGGCTCGGTAGAGCTTGCCACTGTGCGGGTACTGGCAGCGACGGTGGATGCCAAGGATCACTACACGCGCCATCACTCAACGAACGTCTCCTTTTACGCACGCATGCTGGCCCGTGAGATGAGCCTTGCGCCGGAAGAGGTCCGGCGGATTGAGCTGGCTGGCCTCCTGCATGACATCGGCAAGATCGCCATACCGGATCAGATCCTTCAGAAGCCGGGCAAGCTGTCTGCCGAGGAGCGGGTGATGATCCAGACCCATGCGGCGATCGGGGCAAACATCCTCGCACAGGCCTCCCACCTGCGCCATCTGGTGCCCCTGGTGCGGCATCATCATGAATGGTACAACGGGGAGGGCTATCCCGATCGGCTCAAGGGCAGTGAAATTCCCCTGGGCGCCGCCATTTTGAGCCTGGCGGACGCGTTTGACACGATGACCACCAGGCGGGTGTACCGCCAGGCACTGCCCGTGGAAGAGGCCCTGACCGAGGTCAAGCGGTGCAGCGGGCGGCAGTTCCATCCCGAGTCAGTCCAGGCCCTGGTCAGCCTGGTGGAGAAGTCCCGCTTCACCCGTGAGCCCTGGCTGCTGACGCTGGGCACCGGTCAAGAGGCGCCGCTCGCCCCCGAACAGAGCCTCTGGCAGGGCGTGCTGGAGGCCGAGCGCATTGACACGGGGAACCGGTGGGATCCACTGGACTTCCTCGTGGAGGCGCGGCTGATACCGCTGCTGGACGATATGCCCGCCATTCTTCAGCGGGCAGGCGAGCAGACGCTGGGCTTCTGGGGCGCTGACGCCGCACAAATCTACCTGGTCAATCCGCAGAACGGTACGCTCAGGCTGGCCTGGGGTGATGGCTCCGTTGCCGCACAGTGCTTTCTCACTGCCTGTCAGCAGGAGGAGACCATTCCGATGACCCAGGGCTTGCTCGGCTGGACGGTCCTGACCAACCAGGCGATCTGCGTGCCTGACGCTCTGCGGGACCCGCGCTGGCCGTATGCGGCTACGTTCGACGGCCCGGTCTCCGTACTGTTGGCGCCCATTGCCGGGGGTGGGGCTGTGCAGGGTGTGATCCAGATCGTCTCCCTGGGTGAGAGCCGTTTCGGCCAGAGTGATGTCCAGGTTGTCAAGGTGTTCAGCACGATCGTCGGCCAGGCCATCGAGCGGGTGCGGACCGCCCATGAGAGCCAGGAGGCCTACTGCACCGACTCGCTCACAGGCGTGCGCAATGCGAACTACCTGCGGCTGTTTCTCGATGAACTGGAGCGGGACGAACACCCCGGTCCGCTGTCGGTTGCCTTCCTCGACGGCGATGACCTGAAGGGGGTCAACGACCGCCACGGGCATCAGGCCGGCGATACCATCATTCAGCACATTGCCCGCTGCCTCTGCGCATGGCAGCATGAGGAGGACAGCGTTGTCCGGTACGCCGGCGACGAGTTCCTCGTCTTCTTTCCCGGGCTCAGCCTCCCCGAGGCTGCGGCTCGCCTCGAGCGGATGCGCATGGCCGTCTCCGAGATGCCGGTTGAGTTTGACGGCTATCGCCTGTACGTGTCGGTCTCGTGCGGGGTGACCGAACTCGATCGCAGCATCGGGCCGTACAAGGCCTTGCGGTCAGCGGAACAGGCGATGTACAACGCCAAGCGAACCGGCAAAAATCGGGTGTGGACAGCGGCGGTGTAGGGGCATCCTAGCGAGGAGACCGCTCAGCGAGGTGCTCGTCATGCAAGAATTAATCTATACGGCACTGGTGCCGCACCCGCCGATTCTGATTCCCGCCGTGGGCGGGGAGGAGTCGGCCCGAGTGAAGACGACCTTTGAGGCCATGGAGCGTGTGGCGGCTGAGGTGGTGGGGCTCAAGCCCGACGCCATCGTGATCATCTCGCCGCACGGCCCGGTGTTCCACGATGCGATTGCCGTGCACATGCTGCCGGAGATCAAGGGCGACCTCCGTGCGTTTGGCGCCTCGGAGATTGATTTCACCGTGGCCATCGATCAGGACCTGGGTGCGCTCGTCATCGACTGTGCCCGGCAAGCCGGGATCACAGTGGCGCCGGTCACGGCAGAGTGGGCGGACACGTGGAACGCCGAGGCCCTTGACCACGGCACCGTTGTACCGCTGAATTTCCTGATCGCCGCGGGGTACAAGGGGCCGATTCTGCCCATTGCCATGGGCATGCTGCCACCTCTTCAGCTGTATGCCTTCGGTCAGGCGCTCCAGCTTGCCATTGACCGGTATGACCGGTCGATCGCTGTGCTGGCAAGCGGCGATCTCTCCCACCGGCTCACACCGGATGCGCCGGCCGGCTATGATCCCGAGGCCCGGGAGTTCGACCGGGAGGTCGTGGAGGCGCTCGGCCGCGGCGACGTGGCCCGGCTGTTCAAGCTGGACCCTGAAAAGACCGAGCAGGCCGGCGAATGCGGGCTGCGGCCGCTGATGATGTTGGCGGGCACCCTGGATGGCATCGCCGTGAACCCGGAAGTGCTGTCGTATGAGAACCCATTCGGCGTAGGCTACGCGGTCGTCAGGATGTGCCCCGGCCAGATGGAGGTGAGCCGCCAGTTGCTCCCCCGCTTGAGCCAGGAGCGGCGGGAGGGCATCGACCGGCGGCGGGTGCAGGCCCACCCGGTGGTGCGCATCGCCCGCGAGGCGCTGGAGCAGTACGTGAGAACCGGCATGGAACTCGACTTCTCGGAGGGCGCCCCGCACCACGGGACGCACAAGTGGGAGCTGCCGCCGGGAGCGACTGATCCGGCCGGCGTGTTTGTCTCCCTCAAGGTGGATGGGCTACTTCGGGGCTGCATGGGTACGACGGAGGCAACGGCGCCGGCGCTGGCGCTTGAGATCGTGCGCAATGCGATCATGGCGGGCACGGAGGATCCCCGCTTCCCCCCGGTCGAGGAGGATGAGCTGGACGACCTGGAC
>JAQBPS010000710.1 GCA_028287415.1 Bacillota bacterium
CGATTGGCCATCATGAAGCCTTCCCTCCCCGACCCCGGCGGAGGAACAGGAGAATCCCTGCGACTGCCGCCAGCCCGACTACCCACATCACGGGCGACCTGGTACCAGCCGTGCCGTCAGGACTGGCATCATTCGTGGTGGCAGTCGGCGGCTGGCTAGCGCCTGGTGCAGCCGCCTGGGTCACCCAATGCACCCCGGTCATGTCCATCCGGTAGGAAACCGGCTGCTGTGAAAACCAGCCCTCCAGATCCTTCCGGTGTGCAAAGGAGTATGGTCCGCTGCCGAAAAGCGGAATGCGGGGCATATCTTTGAGCACGATCTCCTGAATCTCTTTGTAGTAGGTGGCGCGCTGATTCTGATCAACCGTCTTCAGGCCCAGCTTAAACAATTCATCCACCCGCGGATTCGCGTAGCCCGTCTCGTTCCAGGTGCCTGTGGAAGCGGTGTACTGCTCCCACTCACTGGGATCCGGCCCCCACCAGTTGCCGTACAGGTAGGCGTCCTGCTTGCGGGACTTCAGTTCCTTGCGCAGCAGCCCGTCCTCGAGTTGGGTAATCTTTACGTCGACCCCCACCTGCTTGAGCTGCTCTTTGATCACTTGGGCCGCGTTCAACTCGGTCGCCCGGGAAATCCAGAGGTCGAGGCCGAACCGGGTCCCGTCCTTTACCGGGAAACCCGCCGCGTCCAGCATGGCATTGGCCTTCTTGGGATCATAATCGGGCAGCCGTGCCTGATCGTTGAAGGCCCATTTCACCGATGGCTCATAGGTGCCGGTGGCGGTCTTGTAAATGCCCTGAGTCACCTTCTGATTCAGGTCTTCCCGGTTGATGGCGTACGCGAGTGCCGTTCTGACCGCGGTGTTGTTGTACGGCGGCTTGGTCACATTGAACGACAGGAAGTAGACCATTGGGCCGGGGTGCTCATCAACCGTGATGTTGGGATCAGCGGCCAGACTCTTCTCCAATTGCAGCGGCGGCGGGTCATTCAGGGCCTGAATCTCCCCCGACCGCAGCTGCGCCACCGCGACATTCACATCCGGAAGCACTTTAAGGATGACCCGTTCCACCGCGGGTTTTTTACCGAAGTAATCGTCGTTGCGCACAAACGAGAAGTACTGCCCGGGGACGCTCTTCTCGAATTTGTAAGGACCGGTGCCCACGGGCTTCATATTATAGGGGTTGGTCGCCCAGTCGGTGCCCTCATACAGATGCTTGGGCAAAATCGGAGTGCGGGGGTACATGGCAAGCTGCACCAGGAACGGGGCAAACGTCTCCTTCAGGTGAATCACGACTGTGTCGGGGTCGGGGGTGTCGATGCTTTTGACATGGCTGAAGATGTCGAGCGCCATCCCCTTGTTCTGGACGGTCGCCTCAAAGGTATACTTCACGTCGTCCGACGTGAACGGCTTGCCATCATGCCACTTCACGTTCTTGTGCAGGTGAAACGTGTAGGTGAGGCCATCATCCGAGACCTGCCAATCCGTGGCCAGGTCGGGGCGAATGGCGAAATCGGGCCCGTAGTCCATGGTGACCAGGCGACTGAAATACATAGTCGAGGGGAACCAGGACGGGTTGAATCCCATGGCAATGTTAAAGTTCTTGATGTCTCCCGGAAGGCCGATGATCACGTCCTTTGTGTTCGTCTCACCGTAGGCCCTTGTGCCGCCCAGCGACGCTACGAACAGCATCAGCACCAGCACCCGCACCAGCACCAACCTTAGCCGCTTCACGTTCGGTCTCACTCCCTGTCCTGAGATTCGGGTGCTCTGCCGGGCCCATTTGGGCTACCCGGCTCTGTCCTCACTGTCGCCCTGGTATAACAGACAAGCCACCTCCTGTTGACCGCTCTGAATCAAATGAGCAGACCAGTCCGCACAAACTGACCTGGCCTCGGGACAGCGTGGATGAAACGGGCAGCCGGACGGGCGGGCCGCCGGATTCGGGGGTTCGCCATCCACCAGAAAGCGGTGGCGCTTTCGCAGCACGTCCGGATCGGGCACGGAGGAGAGCAGAACCCGTGTGTACGGGTGTTTTGGGTGATCGATGACGTTGTCGGTGGCGCCGATCTCGACGATGTCGCCCAGGTACATAATCGCAATCCGATCGCACAGGTAGCGCGCAATCGACAGGTCATGGGTGATCACCAGGAAGGTGACGCCATCCTGCTTGAAATCCTTCATTAAAGCCATGACGCCGGCCTTGACCGACGCATCCAGCATGGACAGGGGTTCATCGGCAATGACAACATCAGGCTTCAGGATCATCGCCCTCGCAATCGCCACCCGCTGCCGCTGACCACCGCTGAGCTGGCTCGGCACCTTACTGGCCGCAACCGCCACCGGGGTCAGACCCACCCGCTCCATCATGCGGAAAACGAGCTGCTGCCGCTCTGCCGCGCCGGCACCCACCCCGTGCACCACCAGCGGCTCCTCGAGAATCTCGTAGATGGACATGCGCGGGTTGAGCGACTCGTAGGGATCCTGGAAGATCACCTGCACCCGGCGCCGAAATTCCTTGAGCCGGGCACCGGACAGACCGCTCACATCCTGGCGGTCGAACGCAATGGTGCCTGCGCTGAGCTCCTCAAGTCTGCTGAGGAGCATGCCGGTAGTCGTCTTGCCGCAGCCGCTCTCCCCCACAAGCCCGACCGCTTCACCCTTCCGAATGGTCAGGTCAATGCCGTTCACTGCCTTTACCGCTTTCGTCCGGCCCAGCAGCGATGCGAGGAAGCCGGCGTTCGCGGTGTAGCTCTTGACGACCCCGCGCATTTCCACGAGGGGCGTGGCGTGTGGGACAGTGTCGGCTTTCGCGAAAACGGGCACGCTCGCAATCAGTTCCGCCGGTGTCAACTCGCCCGCATAGTGGCATGAGACGCTGTGGCCACCGGGCAGTTCTTTGCGCGGCGGCGCCGCCTGCGTACAGAGGTCGGTCGCTGCCGGGCAGCGGTGCGCAAAGATGCAGCCCACCCACGGCTGAGTGAGGTCAGGCGGCGACCCGGGCAGGGAGAGCAGAGATGTGCCCGTGCCGAAAATGTGGGGCGTAGATCGTAGGAGCAATGTCGTGTAGGGATGGGCGGGAGCGCTGAACACCCGCTCGACCGGGCCATACTCAACGACCTTGCCACCATACATAACGGCTACCTGATTGCAGTTCTCCGCGATCACGCCGATGTCGTGGGAGATCAGAATCATGCCGATCCCGAGGCGCTTTCTGAGCTCTGCCAGCTTCAGAAAGATCTGGTCTTGCACCACCACGTCCAGTGCGGTGGTAGGTTCATCGGCAATCAGGAGCTTCGGCTGGCAGGCCAGGCTCATCGCGATGATCACCCGCTGGCGCATGCCGCCACTGAATTCGTGGGGGTAGGCACCCAGGCGTGCAGCTGGCAGACCCACCAGTTCAAACAGCTCACCGGCCCGCGCGACGGCGGCCTGTTGATTCGGTACGCTGCCGTGGCACAGCATGGCCTCAACGAGCTGCTCCCTGACCGTCAACACCGGGTTGAGGGCGTTCATCGCAGCCTGGAACACCATCGCCATCTGTGTCCAGCGCACCTTTTGCAGCTCCGCCTCTGACATATCGGTCAGGTCCGCCCCGCCGAGGCGGATCGCTCCTGCGGCGATCTGCGCGTTTGGCGGCAGCAGCCGCATCAGCGCAAAGCCAACCGAAGTCTTGCCGCAGCCCGATTCGCCGACCAGGCCGAGACACTCGTTTTCGTCCAGCGAAAAGGAGACATCATTGACAGCCCGGACCAGGCCGCGCTTGCCCCGGTAGAACATGCTCAGGTTCTCAACTTCCAAGAGTGCCACGCTGACCACTTCCCTTTACCGTTCCGCCGCGTTTAATGCCCGATTGATCCCGTCCCCCATCAGCGTGGAACCCAGGACCAGCCACCCGATCGCAAGGCCCGGAAATAGTGCGAACCACCACTGGGTTGTCAGATAGGACTGCGCCTCTCGCAGCATCTGCCCCCAGCTCGCCAGGTTGGGGTCACCCAGGCCCAGGAAGCTGAGGCTGGCTTCAATGAGGATGGCAGACCCAACCTGGAGCGTCGAGTTCACGACGACGGGCTGGATTCCGTTCATCAGGATGTGGCGGAACAGGATCCGCATGTGGCTGGCGCCGGTGGCCCTGGCGGCTCGCACGAAGGCCCGCTTCTTGAGCGATAGCACCTGGGCTCGCACAATCCTGGCGTTGGACGGCCAGATGGTGATGCCAACGACAAACGCCGCCACGTAGATATTCGCCCCCAACAGCGAGGCCATCAGGATCACCAGAAAGAGCATGGGGATGATCAGAAAAAACTCGAAGAACCGGGAGAAAATCTGATCGATGATGCCGCCGAAGTATCCCGGGATGGCCCCCATCACTACGCCGATGGAGAGCGAGATCGCCGCGGCCCCCACGGCGAACAGCAGCGAGATGCGCGCACCCCACACGACTCGACTGAAGATGTCCCGGCCAAGGTGATCTGTGCCCATCCAGTAGGCGCCGCTCGGCGGCCGCAAAAGATGATCACTCATGGCATTGGGATTGAATGGAGCCAGATAGGGGGCGAACAGGGCCACGAGTACGGCCACCAGCATGAGGTAAAGTCCGAGGACGGCACGCCAGTCCTGGTTGTACGTATGCCAAAAGGCGACCACGCCCCGGCGGAAGGAGGCGGGACCCGGAGCAGAGTCGGCGGTGGACAGCTCAGTCAAGGTCATCACTCCTCAGTTCAGATCCACACGCGGGTCAAGCACGCGATACAAAATGTCCGTCAGCAGTGAGACGATCACCACTGAGATCGAGGTGAAAATGAAGATCCCCATGAGCAGCGGATAGTCTCTCCGGAAAATACCTTCGTACATCAGCCGGCCCATGCCCGGCCAGGAGAAAACCGTCTCGGTCAGCAGGGCCCCTGACACTGCCAGACCTAACGAGAGACCGATCATCGTGACCGTGGGCAGCAGGGCATTGCGCAGGGCGTGCCTGAAGAAGATGACCCTCTGCGGCAGCCCCTTGGCCCGGGCGGTGACCATGAAGTCCTCACGGAGGACCTCCAGCACACTGCTGCGGGCAATCCGGTAAAACGTGGGGAAGACCCAGACGAGCATCAGCGTGGAGGCCGGCAGCAGCAAGTGCCTGACCAGGTCGAGCACAAACGCCCATCCGCTGGTCGGTCCCATCACTGTGTTCATGCCGGATGTCGGGAGCCAGTGCAGTTTGACCCCAAACGCAATAATCGCAATGAGACCAAGCCAGAAGACGGGAACGGAGTACAAGAGCGACGCCGTCATGGTCAGGATGTTGTCGAGAGGCGACCCCTGTCTTCGT
>JAQBPS010000726.1 GCA_028287415.1 Bacillota bacterium
CAAACGTGGGGCCATACCACGACCCAGCGTCAAGCTCCTTGAGTTCCGCCAGCGTGTGCTCATGCACCATGCCCTGCCCGTTGGTGGTGCGCTCTAGCGTAGGGTCGTGGACGACTACCACATGGCCGTCACGGGTGAGTTGAACGTCGAGCTCAAGGAGGTCGGCGCCGAGCTCCCAGCCCTTGCGGAAGGCGGCCATGGTGTTCTCAGGTGCGTAGCCGGCGGCGCCGCGGTGGCCGGAAATGAAGGGGAACCCGTCACGGTTCTTGGCGATGACCTGCAGCATCTTATCGCTCCTCCAGGTGGTTGATCAGGGCGATCAGTTCATCTGCGGACTGGACAATGTGAAGCGGTTCCTCATCACCACAGGCGGGAACGGTGGGATAGCGGTCATTCCAGCGAATCCAGACCGTGCCGATGCCGAGCGCCCGGGCGCCCCGCACATCACGGCTCAGATTGTTGCCCACCATCAGGGCCGCACTCGCCTCCACATCGGAGAGGCCAACGCCGGCCAGGGCGTGCTGAAACATCAGCGGATGGGGCTTCACCACACCGAGCTCCTCGGAGATGGCGAAGACGTCGAACAGGTCGAACAGTTGATGCTGGTTCAGCACGTTACGGTAGGTGCCAGGGCGGGTATCCGCCACCAGTCCGAGCTTGTAGCCCCGCTCCTTGAGCGTGTGCAGCAGGGCCGCCATGCCGGGGAAGAGGTCGGCGCTCTGGGTGGTGAGCGTGTCGTCCTTGACCTCAGTCAGTTCCTGCATGATGGTGTCGCCGAGATCGAAGAAGATCGCCTTGATCGCAGCCATGATTAGCGGCCTCCCATTCCGGTAGTGGCAATGCCCTTGACAAAGTGCTTCTGCAAGAGAAAGAAGACGATGAGGATGGGGACCAGGGCCATGAATGTGGCCGCCATCAGCTGGGTCCAGTGGGTGCCGTAGGAGCTGGCGAATGAGCGCACGGCGAGGGTGACGGTCCGCTTCTCCTCGCTGCTGATCATGATCATCGGCCACAGGTAGGAGTTCCAGGAGCCCATGAAGCCCATGATCGCCTGGGTGGCGACGACCGGCCCCGCCAGGGGGAGGGCCACGCGAGTGTTGATCTGGAACCAGCTGGCCCCGTCGATCTTCGCCTCTTCGTCCTGCTCCTTGGGCAGCGTGAGGAAGTGCTGCCGGAAGAGAAAAGTGCCAAAGGCGGTGAACGCAGCGGGCAGGATGATCCCCAGATGGGTGTCGTAAAGGCCGAGCTTCCGCATCAGGATGAAGTTCGGGATCATGGTCACCTGCCCGGGGATCATCAGGCTGGCCAGGTAGATCAGAAAGAGCGGCTCGCGCAGGCGGAACCGCATCCGGGCGAAAGCGAACGCCGCCAGTGAGGCAGTGACGATCTCAAGGGCCGTTACTGAGATGGCGATATAGAGGCTGTTCCAGAGGTACCGGCCAAAGGGGACGAGCTTCCAGACCTGCCTGAAGGCGTCCAGGGTAAGGGGGCGGGGGATCCAGGTCGGGGGGAATTGGAAAGCCTGGGCCGGCTCCTTGAGGGCCGTGGCGATCATCCAGAAGAGCGGGATCATCATCAGGAGTGCTCCAGTGGCGAGGAGCAGCCAGACCAGCACGTTGACGCCGTGGCGGCGCAGGACCGTCTTCATGCCCGGCCCCCTATTCGTAATGGACCCAGTGCCGTTGCAGCCGCCACTGGACCAGCGTGATCACGAAGACGATCGCAAACAGCACCCATGCCAGGGCGGCGCCGTAGCCCATGGACAGGTAGGTAAACGCGTTGTCCACAATGTACATCACCAGCGGGCGGGTGGCGTCGGCCGGGCCGCCGTCGGTCAGGGCGCTTACGGAGTCGAAGACCTGAAATGAGCCGATCAGCGAGATGATGGAGACGAAAAAGGTGGTGGGGGTGAGCAGGGGGATGGTCAGGTAGCGGAAGCGCTGCCAACTGTTTGTCCCGTCGATGCTGCCCGCCTCGTAGATCTGGTCGGAAATCGATTGGAGGCCGGCGAGGAAGAGCACCATGGCATAGCCGCAGCCCTTCCAGACGGACACGATCACCACCGCGGTCATGGCCCACTTCTGGCTGGTCAGCCAGTTCGGCCCGGTGATGCCGATCAGCCGGAGCAAATAGTTCATCATGCCATAGTCCGGGTTGTATAACCAGCGCCAGACCAGGGCGATCACGAAGCTGGAGGTGACGACCGGAACGAAGTAGGCGCTGCGCAGCCAGGCCGTGCCCCGCATCTTCCGATTCAGGCCGAGAGCGAGCACGAGGCCGAGCGCTACCGTGAGCGGCACCGAGGTGACTGTGAAGAAGAGCGTGTTCTTGAGCACCTTCCAGAACGTCGGGTCCTGCCATAGCTTCACGTAGTTATGCACGCCCGCCCATTGGGGCGGGGTGAGCAGATCCCAGTTCGTGAACGAGATGCCGAGCGAGGCGAGCGTCGCCAGCACGGTAAAGAGGAGGAAACCGATCAAGTTGGGCGCCAGGAAGAGGTAGGCGGTCAGCTCCTCACGGCGGGCGAGGGAGGTGGG
>JAQBPS010000766.1 GCA_028287415.1 Bacillota bacterium
CGTGCTCGCGCTCCTGGACCGCTCCCACCTGGACAAGCCCTGGGCGGATCAGGTCGCGGAAGCGCTGCCGGAGGATGCGGAGCGTACCGCCGACATGGAGCAGGTGCGGGCATTCATCACATCAGCTTGAAGAACGAGGTGTGCTCGCGCATCTGGGTGTCGCCGACCTGGTGCCCCCAGTGCCAGAGCACCAGGTCCACGGTGCGTGCACGCTCCCCGGTCTCGGCCGCGATGCGGTCGCAGAGCTCATCCGGTGTCGTCTCCAGGTAGGCGGCGAGCCGGGCGACGGGCCCCTGCTTGACTACTGTGTCCCAGCCGAGGTTGCGGGCCAGGTGGTACTTGTTGTTCGGACCGACCCAGGGCAGGGTGGTCAGCTTGGCCAGCGCCTGCTTTGTGGGGAGGGGCGCCAGGCGCGCCATCAGGCCGGGCTCGCGGGCCAGGTCATCGGCAAAGTTCAGGATCGCATCAATCTTCCGGGGCGCCTTCAGCACATCAAGGGCGCCGATGCGGGCATCCGTCCGCCGGGCGGCGACCTGCGCCGGCGCCCAGCCCCAGTAGGCCTCGCCCAGCCGGGCCCAGTGCTTGAAGATCACCTGGGGGCTCAAGCCGCAGCAGTACACCACCCAGGCGTACTCCCGCAGCAGGTCGTCATCGGTAAACTGGTTGGGGATCTCGTGCCGCCACTGCATCAGCAGCGCCTCGGAGTTCGCAGCCGTCGCCGCGAGATGATCCAATGCATGCTCCCAAAGTGCTTGTGTGTTCATACTGCGGAAGATTCACCGCACGCAGCGAAAACCCTGTTGTCACCTTCTGGCACAGTTATCAGGTCGACCCCGAAACTATTCAGGCAGGAAGGATACGCCCCCGGAGCGAAATTCCGAGGGTATGCTGCCGAGACAACCCCGGGGGTGACGTTCCATGATGCTTTCACCGCTCGCACAGATCGACGAACACCAGCTGACCGCCCTGTGGAACGCCGCCATTGGCGACCGTTTTCCCATGCGCCCGGCGCTGTTGCGCCGCAACCTGTTCGGGGACCTCAACTTCCTGCCCGAGGCGAGCTTCGCCGCCTGCGACGACGACGGGCGGCTGGTGGGCTTTATCGGTGCCAAGCTGAACCGTGAGTTCAGCGGGGCCCTGAGCCCGCGGCAGGGCTACATCAACAGCTTGATCGTCCATCCGGACCATCGGCGCCAGGGCATCGGGACCGCTCTCTTCCACGCGGCGGTGGATGTGCTGTCGCAGCATACGCCTGTGCGGATTCACATCGGCCGCGACACCTTCCACTTCTTCCCCGGGGTGCCGGAAGAGATCCCGGAGGCGGCTCCGTTCTTCGCAGCGATGGGCGTCGCCATCGCCACGAACCGGGAGACCGACCTTGTGGCGGCGCTTGCGGATTACGACCTGCCGGCGGAAGTGAAGGCCACGATCGAGCGGGAGCCGGTGGCGATCCGCCCCTGCCGCCCCGACGAGGTGTCGCTGCTGGCGGATCACCTGCGCCGGGACTTCCCCGGGCGCTGGCAGTACGAGTTTGCCAAGTTTATCTACGATGGGGGCGACCCCGCAGACTACATGATCGTCCGGGAAGGTGACCGGGTGATCGGGTTTTGCCATATGTACACGCCTGAGTCGGTCTGGACGGGTCCGAGCACCTACTGGTCACCGCTCTACCCGCGTGATCGCTTCGGCGGCTATGGCCCGCTGGGGGTCACCAGGGAGGCTCGTGGCCGGGGGCTCGGCCTTGCGGTCACGGCCGCAGCCGTGCTGGAGCTGAAGCGCCGGGGCATCACCCGGGCCGGTGTGGACTGGACCGGGCTCGTCGACTTTTACGGGCGGCTGGGCTTTACGCCTTGGAAGCGCTACCTTTCTGCGGCCCTCGAGTTAAACGCAAACGGGAGATAACGAAACGTGGAACAGCATAAAATGCGGATCGCCCTGCTGGGTATGGGCACGGTGGGCACCGGTGTCGTGAAATTGCTCCGGGAGCATTATGAGATTATCAACATGAAGACGGGCCTGAATGTTGAGGTCGCCAAGGTACTGGTCCGGGATGCCTCCCGGTCCCGCCCCGGGCTGGAGGACCTGCCCCTCACCGAGGAAGTGAACGAGATTCTCGAGGACCCGTCGATTCAGATCGTCGTGGAGCTGATGGGTGGCATCGAGCCGGCCCGCTCCTACATGGTGGCGGCGCTGAGGGCCGGTAAGACGGTCGTCACGGCGAACAAGGACGTGGTCTCGGAGTTCGGCAAGGACCTGTATGACGCGGGCGACGTCGGCGATGCGGAACTCTACTTTGAGGCGAGCGTCGGCGGTGGCATTCCAGTGCTGCGTCCGCTCAAGGAGAGCCTCTCGGCGAACAAGATGCAGAAGGTGATGGGCATCGTCAACGGGACGACGAACTACATTCTGACGCAGATGTCGCAGTTCGGCCGCCCCTACGAGGAGGCGCTGCGGGAGGCCCAGGCCTTGGGTTACGCCGAGCCCGACCCCACGAACGATGTGCAGGGGTTCGACGCCGGCCGCAAGCTGGCGATTCTGGCATCGATCGCCTTCATGTCCCGGGTGAAGCCGGGCATGGTGTACACCGAGGGCATCACCCGGATCACGCCGCGGGATATTGAGTACGGCAAGCGGTTCGGCTGGTCGGTCAAGCTGCTGGCGATCGGCAAGGAGGTGGACGGGCAGATCGAGGCGCGGGTCCATCCGGCCTTCATCGCCAGTGAGCACCCGCTGGCGGCGGTGGCCGGCTCGCTGAACGCCATCTTCGCGGTGGGCGACCCGGTTGGCGAGACCATGTTCTATGGGCGGGGTGCCGGTGCAGGCCCGACCGCGTCGTCCGTGGTCGGCGACCTGATCGCTGCGGCCCTGTCCAAGCGGACCCCCGGACGCCGCGCTGGCGACGCGTGCACCTGCCTGTTCCACAAGCAGGTAATGGACATCGGTCAGGTGGTCAGCCGGTACTATCTGCGGCTCTCCTGTGCCGACCAGTCGGGCGTGCTGGCGCGGATTGCTGAGGCGTTCGGCGCTGAGGATGTGTCGATCGCGAACATGGTGCAGGGCAGCGGCGGCCCGGACCGCGAGGATACCGGTGAGGATGCGGAACTGGTGCTGGTGACGCACTCGGTGCTTGAGGCGAAGCTTCAGGCCGTGGTGCGGCGGCTCCAGTCGATCCCCGAGGTGCTGGCGGTTGAGAACGTGATCCGGGTGGAGGCTTAAGCCTTGGTCACGGCCATCGTCAAGGCGTTCTTCCTCTCACTGGGGCTGATTCTGCCACTTGGCGTTCAGAACACATTTGTGATGACGCAAGGAGCGCTTCACCGCCGCTGGGCGAGGGCGCTCCCGGCTGTGATCACCGCAGGGATCTGCGACACGATCCTGACGACTGTTTCAGTCACCGGCATGTCGCTGGTGGTGCTGAAGATTCCCTGGTTCAAGACGGGGCTCAGCTGGGTGGGCGTGTTCTTCCTCAGTTACATGGGCTGGGCAACCTGGCGTTCCGAGCCCTCGCAGGGGGCAAGCGCCGCCGATGACGAGTGGCCCCTGCGCCGCCAGGTGCTCTTCGCTGCGTCCGTCTCGCTGCTCAATCCGCATGCGATCCTGGATACGGTGGCGGTGATCGGTACAACTGCTCTCCAGTACAGTGGGGGGGTTCGCCTGGCCTATACCCTGACCTCTATTGCCGTCTCGTGGGTCTGGTTCGTATCCCTCGCCGCAGCCGGACGGCTCCTCGGCCTGGCGGCGTCGGGCCTGAACATGATGCGGTGGCTCAACCGAATCTCCGCCCTGATCATGTGGGTGGTGGCAGCCCAGTTTCTCTACTCACTGCTTGTGAAGGCAAAATGAGGGCGCCCCTGTGTAGGGGCGCCCTCGCTTTATCTAGAGATCCCGGGTCCGGAAGGATCGGGTACCCACCAGTATGACCACCACCAGCCACCCCGCCGCCCACACCAGCATCCAGACACTGGGCGCCGGCGCCTCCATGCCGGTGCTCCGCATCAGCGCCCCGACGACGCCGATCCCGTCTGTCCAGCGGTAAATCATCCACCGGTAGACGGCATCGATCGGCGAGAGCAGGCTGATGACGATGCCCGTGTTCATGAGCGTACTGCTGCCCGACACGTTGCCGAGCGTTTCCAGCATCGTGCCGACCTGTGCCACGACGAACAGCATCAGCGTTGTGATGCCCGTGCCAATGGTGCCCAGCCGGGTGCTCAGACCGAGGGCAAACGCCGCCAGCAGAATCGGCCCGACCGGGAAGATCAGCAGTACATAGTGCCACCCCGGCGGCCAGCCCGGGCCCGCAAGCACCAGACTCAGCCCCACTCCCGCGGCCAAAAACAGGCTAAACAGGCCCGCCAGGCTCGCCGTCGCCAGCAGTTTGCCGAGGAATACCTGCGCCCGGCTCACCGTGCGGGTGAGCAGCAGGTGCATGCTGCCGTTCTCCACTTCCGGCCCAATCCCGCCCGCTGCCAAAAAGATGGCGGCGATGGCTGCAAGGATGTTCAGCGCACCAAGGAAGATTCTGGCCCCGAGCCAAATGCCAGCACGCGCCTGTACCGGCGTCAGATGGCGCAGCGTTTCCGGCCAGGCACGGCTGATCACCAGACCGAACAGGGCCAGCACTACGACAGCGGCCGCTGCCAAAATCAGCAGGAACCGCCGCCGCAGGGCCTCGCGCAGTGTGAAGCCCGCCACCAGCAGGACTTTACGCACCGGCCTTCACCTCCCCGATGGCGCCGAGGAAGAGGTCTTCCAGGCTCTCCCGCTGGGGCGTCAGCTCCAGCAGGTGTGAGCCGCTCGCCATGATTGCGGGGGCCACAGCGCCGAGGTCATCCGGCTGGTTCAGGTGGAGGAGCGCCCGCCCGCCGCCTCTCGGCTCGACGCGCCCCAGGACCGCCAGCGCCCGCTCGACAGCGGGGGAGAAGGGCTCCGCCTGCACCATGACGCTCAGGTTCCCCGCCACGAGCGCCGCCGGGTTACCGGACATCACAATTTGCCCCTTGCGGATGATGGCGACCTGGTCGGCCACCATCTCCACATCGCTGAGGATGTGCGAGTTGAGCAGCACGGTCGTGCGCTCCTGCCGGAGCAGGATGATCAGGTCCCGCACCTCACGGCGCCCGACAGGGTCGAGCGCGGAGGTCGGTTCGTCCAGCAGCAGCAGCCGGGGGCGGTGCAGCAGGGCGGTGGCGATGCAGAGCCGCTGCCGCATGCCCTTGGAGAAGGTGCCGATGCGCTGGGTGCGCACGCTGGGGGGCAGCCCAACCCGCTCGATCACTTCATCGATGCGGGCGGAGAGCTCCCGCCCCGTCATTTCGTTCAGGTTGCCATAGAAGCGGAGCAGTTCCCCTGCCGTCGGCCAGCCTGGCAGGCCGAACAGTTCGGGTACAAAGCCGAGGAGCCGCGTGGCAGCAGGCGAGCCGGCCGGGTGGCCGAAAATCGTCGCAGTCCCGCTGGTGGGGGCATGCAGGCCGGCCAGCACCTTTACGACGGTGCTCTTGCCGGCTCCGTTCGGGCCCAGGAAGCCGAAGACCTGGCCCGCCGGGACGGCCATGGAGACGTCCCGGCAGCCGGGGGTCTGTCCGTAGTGCTTCGTCAGGTTCTCAGTGCAGATTGCCAGGGCACTGTCCATACGGTCAGTTCCCCACCGATTGGGCAATGCGCAGAAGCTCCGCCTGGGCCAGCGGGCCGCTGACGACGTTGACCTGCCCACCCGCCACCCAGACGATGGCGCCGCGCCCCTGCTGGTCCGTGTAGTAAGCGCCGGTCTGACCGTTCACCTTGACCTCAGCACCCTTGCCGTCCATGACGGGAAGGGGCAGGGTCTTGGTCAGGTCGATCGACCGGAGCTGCGCCTGTAAGCTGGTGGGCAGCCCGAGTTCGGTGCCCAGGCTGGAAGTCAGCAGCTGGACGGTCTTGTTCACATCCACCTTGCCGGACGCGGAGAGGGTGGGGGTGGTCATACGCGCGACCGTCAAGTGCTTGTCACCGTTGGCGTAGTTCATGACCGTGGTCGGGCCGGTGGTGACCTGGATCACCTGCCCCTTCAGTTCAGCAGGCAGCTGCGCCTTGCTGCCGGCCAGGCCCAGCAGTTCGTTGACGGCGTCCACATCGACGTGGACGAGGGCTTCTCCGCTGCCGGAGGACATGCCGTTTTTGCCGGCGGTGTAGCCGTCAGGCAGGTAGGTCGGGGCCTGGAAGCCGTGGCGCGTCAGCGCATCAAGACTGAGGCCCTCCTGCTTGTCGGCCTTGCGGACCTCTTCAATCTGAACCAGCTTGGCAAGCTGTCCCGCCGTCACGCCGGTGAGGTTGAGTTGGCTGCCCAGCTTGAAGTCAGCAGGGTTGATTTTGACCACGCGGGCGTCCTGCGTCCGGAAGACAGTGATCATGTCCGAGGCGGCGGCGCGTACGCCGGGGATGAACATGCTGGATGCGAGCGCCGCGACGGCGGCCACTGCGGCCACACGGCCGGTGAAGCGGAAAGGGTTCATGCGGGATTCCTCCTTATTGTGGAAGCGGTGCTCGGGCCGGGGCCGGAGGTCGGTGGGCATGGGCGGGGCGGGCGCCACCTCGGCCATGGCGTGGAGCGCGCCGAGCCTGGCGGCTGTGTGCGATGCGGTGCGCTGCACTTCGGTAAAACGGAGCTGGCAGCGGGCGCAGTTTTTTAGATGACGCTCAAGATATTGATGGCGCGGCCCGGGTAGTTCGCCGTCGAGGCAGGCACGCCACTCCCCTTCAGCGGGGTGGACCGGACTCAGCCAGTTGCTCATAGGCGGCCTTGAACCTCCTTTCGGCTCGGTGCAGAAGCTGGCCGACGGAGTTTTCAGCGCAGCCGGCGGCAGCGGCAATTTCTCTGTAAGGTGTGGATGAGTAACGCAGGAGGAGGATCATTCGGTCCCGGGGGTCAAGCTGTGCCAGCGCCTGCCTGGCCATGCGGGCCTCCTCCTGACCGGTCAGGAGCTCATCCGGCAGGAGCCCGGGGTCCACCATACACTCGCCTTCCGCCTCCAGGGGTTCGGCTGGCGATCGGCGCTGCTTGCGCCCCCAGTCAATGCAGACCCGGGTACAGACTGTAATCAGCCAGGCGAGCGGACTTGCCAGCCCAGCGGGCCGATTCGCCAGGTATCGGACGAATGTCTCCTGGGCGGCATCTTCAGCGGTGGTGCGGCTTCCCGTCAGGTAAAGCGCCCGGCGAAAAACGGCCTGCCAGAGTCCGGCCAGGTTCTCGCCGGCGACTGGTTGCGGCGAGCGTTCCGGTGGCGTGGGCTGCGGAGCCGTGCGGGTGATCGTGGGCACCCCCCTTCAACTATGTAGACGATGTTGAGCGGTAAAGCGGACACCTTTTCCGGACATTATTTTGAAGCTCATCCACCCGGCGCAGTACATCGGCCTGCATGGGAAACCCGGTCATGCCTTCCGGGATGGGCCGTTTGTGGCGTTG
>JAQBPS010000556.1 GCA_028287415.1 Bacillota bacterium
TCTCCAGCATCCGGAACCGCCGCTCGCCGCCCTGGGCGTCGGTGATCACCAGCGACTTGTCCACCAGCCGGTGGAGCACCTCCAGCACCTGGTCTGACGGCAGATCCGCCTGTGCGCAGACCGCTTCCGCCGCCGCCAGCGTGAAGCCACCGGCAAAGACCGCAAGCCTGCGCCAGAGCGCTCGTTCCGGCTCCGGCAGCAGCTCGTGGCTCCAGTCCACCGCACCCCGGAGGGTCTTCTGGCGGGGGGGTGCCGTGCGGCTGCCCGCCGTCAGCAGCCGGAATCGCTCATGCAGGCGGGCGTCGATCTCGTCCAGCGAGAGGATCTTGGCCAGTGCGGCGGCCAGTTCGATCGCCAGGGGCATGCCGTCGAGGCGGCGACAGATCCGCTCGATGGCGCGTGCATTCTCATCGGTGACGATGAAGCCCGGGACCAGCGCGGCTGCGCGGTCCAGGAACAGGGCAGACGCATCAAGCTCCCGGAGGCGGGGTACCGGCCACAGGCTCTCCCCGGGGATTCGCAGCGCCTCCCGGCTGGTGGCCAGAATCCACAGGTCTGCGCCGGATCGCAGCAAGGTATCGGCCAGATCTGCGCACGCATCCACCAGGTGTTCGCAGTTGTCGAGCACCAGCAGCATCTGCTTCGATTGCAGATGCTCCACCAGCAGCTCCAGCGGCGTGCGCCTGGGATGCTCGTGCAGGCCAAGGGCCGTGGCGACCACTGCCGGCACCAGTACCGGGTCGCTCAGTGCCGCTAATTCAATGAACCAGACGCCATCGGCACGGGCGGGCAGCATCTCGGCCGCTACCTGGAGCGCAAGGCGCGTCTTGCCGGCGCCGCCGGGCCCGGTCAGGGTGAGCAGGCGGGTACCGGGAAAGCGGGCGCTGACCGCGGCCATTTCCGCCTGCCGGCCGATGAAGCGTGTGGGCTGGGCGGGCAGGTTGGTCGCGGGCCGGGCGGAGGTGTGGCTCGCACCCGGCAACACCGCGGCTGCGACGGTATCCGCCTGAAGGACCCTGATATAGACGGCCAGGGTCTCGGGCATCGGGTCGACGCCCAGCTCCTCGGCGAGGGCCCGGCGGCACCGGTCGAAAATGTCGAGGGCCGCCACGCGGTCGCCCAGGTCGACGGCAATCTGGATCGCCAGCTGCGCCGTCGACTCACGGACAGGATCCATCGCCAGTACGCTGCGCAGGCAGTCGAGCGCCTCCCGGGCACGGCCGGCACGCACGAGCAGGTCGCCGTGGATGAGCCGCAGCGCCATGGTATCCTGGCGGGCACTCTCCCGCGCCGCGATCGCCCAGTCGGCGTAGGGCTGCTCACTCAGCAGTGCATCGGGCGCGGGCAGTTCGGCCTGCTCCAGGGTGGCCAGGGCCGCTTCGGGGTCCTGCGCCTGGAGGCGGCGTACCGCACGCACCTGCTGGTGCAGGGCGCCCAGGTCTGTCCACGCGGCATCGGGCAAGCGGTAGCCCGTGCCGGTATATGGCAGCAGCGTCGCTGCCACACCCACACCCCCGGCGTGCGCGGCGAGAATGGCGCGCAGACGCCGGACGATCTCCTGGAGGTTAGGGCGCGCCCGCTCGACCGGGAGGTGACTCCAGAGCGCGTCCATGAGCTCCTCGCTGGTCGCCTGACCGTCCGGGCGGGCGGCCAGGTACTGGAGCAGCGTACGGGGCATCTGGCCGCGCCACTCGTCGTTCGGCACGGGGTGGCCAGCGATCAGGACCTGAAACTGCCCAAACAGATGGATCCGCAGGTCAGGCAACGAAGATCTCACCTCATTCGGTGGGCAGGAAGCATTTCGGGTAGCGTATAGACCACAATTCTCTGATGTGTGGGCGCTAACCTGCTCCGTGACCGGCTGAATGCATGCCGACCGAACATTGTCGAGCTTGGACGACTGGACTGCCGGAACTGTACTGCCCCGCCGTATAGATTGGTGGAGCCGCAACCGAGACGCCACCGGAGTGTGCCTTCAAACTCTGGCGGGAGCACCCGGAGCCCGATTGCGTCGACCACCGGGCAAGGCAGTGAGAAAGGGCGGCCGGACAATGTCCGTGCCCCCCCCCCGCCCGTGTCCCTATGACCGATTGACGGGAATGTCCTGTGGAGGACTGTCAACAATTTGTTCCACCCGAAGGGCCACGCCGGCATGTCTCTTGTGGAGAGACAAATTGTACACTCCCTTCAAGCTCACTGTTCAGTTATTTTAGCGTGGCCACCGCTATGCCGCCAGCCACCAGCAGCACGGCTCCACCAATCAGGCTCAGCCACGACAGAGTGCGAACGACCCCGACGACGTTGAAGCCCTGGCCCGCAAGCTTCAGGGCGTACTAATCTGGTAGCGTTGGCGCCAGCTCAGCGGGGCATGGACCAAGTTCGAGTGATTTTTCCACGCTGATACCTACCTACACCTTGGAAAAATCACTCGAAGACCAGTTGAGGGACGAATCGCCTCGGCCGGGGGCACCCCCCGCCAGCCGGGCGATGAGCAACAAATTGTCTGTCATCGCCCGTTACCCGACCTGCCACAGGCCGGCGCGCAGTCACATCGATAACGCTGTGATTTCCGCCGTGCCGCAGGTAACCAGACAGCGGTTCTAGAATTTCAAGACACCGAACATTCGGTTATGCGAGAGGGGTTGGAACCATGCTGCAGTGGCGGTGGCCCCGCCCGTGGATCG
>JAQBPS010000801.1 GCA_028287415.1 Bacillota bacterium
AGGTGAACGGCAAGGCGGAGGACCTCACCTGGGAGGTCTTCCGAGAGACGCTGGTTGAGCAGGCGGAGCAGGGCGTTGACTATTTCACGATCCATGCGGGGGTCTTGCTGCGATACATCCCGCTTACTGCCAAGCGGCTGACGGGTATTGTCTCCCGGGGTGGATCCATCATGGCCGCCTGGTGCCTGGCGCACCATCAGGAAAACTTCCTCTACACGCACTTTGAAGAGATCTGTGAGCTGATGAAGGCTTATGATGTCGCCTTCTCGCTGGGGGACGGGCTGCGCCCCGGTTCCATCGCAGATGCGAATGACGAGGCCCAGTTCGCGGAGCTGGACACACTCGGCGAACTGACTGCGATCGCCTTCAAGCATGATGTACAGGTGATGATCGAGGGCCCGGGGCACGTGCCGATGCACCTGATCAAAGAGAACATGGATCGGCAGCTGGAAACATGCCAGGAGGCGCCGTTCTATACGCTCGGCCCCCTGACGACCGACATCGCACCCGGTTACGACCACATCACGTCCGCGATCGGCGCCGCCATGATCGGTTCGTTCGGTACGGCCATGCTGTGCTACGTCACGCCCAAGGAACACCTGGGCCTGCCCAACAAGCATGACGTGCGTGACGGGGTGGTCGCATACAAGATTGCGGCGCATGCTGCGGATCTCGCAAAGGGCCACCCCAGGGCCCACGAGCGGGATGATGCGCTCTCCAAGGCCCGGTTTGAATTCCGTTGGCGCGACCAGTTCAACCTGTCGCTCGACCCGGAGCGGGCGCTCGAGTACCATGACGAGACGCTGCCTGCCGAAGGGGCCAAAACGGCTCACTTCTGCTCAATGTGCGGTCCGAAATTCTGCAGCATGCGGATCACGCAGGACATTCGGGAGTACGCGAGCGGCAAGGAGCTGGACGTGGAAACGGCCCTGCGGGAGGGCCTCAACGAGAAGGCGATTGAGTTCCGGGGCACTGGAAGTAAGATTTACCGATAGCAGGGGGGCATTAATGCGGCAGCGATCTTGATCGCTGCCGCTTTCGTCATGCGCGGGCGATGCACATGTGGGCAACGCTGTGCCCTGGGTAGTGTACGGGACCCGCGAACTTTGTCGCAGCTCCCTTCGTAATGTATATATGATGGACGATCGCGGCGATTGAATCGTATTCGTTGCAGCAGTGCACCGTTTTCGCATCGCGTTACAGGGTACTTGAGCAGAAACCACAACTAATGGAATTACGTCGAATCTGGAGGGATGATGTGATATCCTGTCGAAACCCGTTACGATAGGCGTATATTTAGTCCAGCCTCCGAGGGAGTGAGATGGGTGATCCAGTTCGTAAATGTGACAAAAGTATATCCAAGTGCACACGCTCCCTCTCTCAACGGCATCAACCTGAGGATTGAGCGAGGCGAGTTCGTATTTGTGGTCGGACCGTCCGGTGCCGGCAAGTCATCATTAATGAAGATGATGTACCGGGAAGAAGTGGCGACCGCCGGCAAGGTGATCATCGACGGCAAGGACCTCGGCAAGCTGCGGGACCCGGATGTGCCCTATCTGCGGCGCAACCTCGGGGTGATCTTTCAGGACTTCAAGTTACTGCCCGAACGAAGCGTTTTCGACAATGTCGCATTCGCCCTCGAGTGTACCGATGTGCCCCGGCGGGAGATCATCCGGCGGGTGCCGGCCGCCCTGGAGCTGGTGGGGCTGCGCCACAAAACGCAGTCCCGGGCGATGGAACTCTCCGGTGGCGAACAGCAGCGGGTGGCGGTCGCCCGGGCGATCGTACGCAATCCGGTGCTCGTCCTTGCGGACGAGCCCACCGGCAACCTCGACCCCGAGAATTCGTGGGCGATCATGAAGCTCCTGACCGACATCAACCAGATGGGTGCGACCGTTGTTGTTGCAACGCACGCCAAGAACATTGTCAACGCCATGAAGCGACGCGTGATTGCCATTGAGAAGGGGCAGGTGGCGCGGGACGAGGAGAAGGGGGCCTACGGCTATGAGTCCTAGAGCCTGGGCCATCGCCTTCCGGGATTCGATCCGCAGCATGACCGGAAGCCCGGTCATGGCGCTGGCCTCCATGGCGACCGTGGCGGTGTCGCTGCTGGTGCTGTCCGTGGTGCTGCTGCTGGCAGTTAACCTGGAGCACATGGCGACGTCAGTGGAGTCGCAGGTGCAGATCACGGCCTACCTGTGCGATGTGAATGACGATAACCCCGCATGTAATAACCAGCCGCTCAAAGATGAAGCGAAAAAAAGCGTAACCGACCAGATTGGCAAGCTGCCCGGCGTCAAGCAGGCCACCTTCATCACGAAGGACCAGGCCCTCGCGAAGATGAAGGAGCAGTTTGGTGAACAAAAGGGTATTTTGGCGGGGCTGGACGGGCAAAACCCGCTCCGTGACTCGGTGGAGGTCCAGGCCAACACCCCCGCCCAGGTAAAGGGCATTGCGGATGCGGTCACCAACATCCCGGGAATCAGCAATGTCAACTACGGTAAGGAGTACGTGGACAAGCTGCTCTCCTTCACCCGGGCGGTGCGCATCGGCGGCGTCGGACTGGTAGCCATGCTGATCATTGCTACGGTCCTGACGATCTCGAACACGATCCGGCTCGCCGTGTATGCGCGTCGGCGGGAGATTGCGATCATGAAGCTGGTGGGTGCCACCGACTGGTACATTCGCCGTCCGTTCATGCTGGAGGGTGTTTTCCTCGGGGTGATCGGCGCCGGACTCTCCATGGCCTTGACGGGCTATGGCTACCAGCGCTTCGTGGTCTATGCATATCAGAATATCCCCTTTCTGCCGGTGGTGCCGGCGGAACGGGTGCTAATGAGCCTCACAGCCGCACTTGTGCTGTTGGGCTGTGTTCTGGGAACGGTCGGGAGCTGGCTCTCCATGCGCCGATTCCTGAAGGTTTGACGGAGGTGTATCAGTGCATGCGTGCCCGTGACGGTTTTCCCCGGTTCATGCGGTGGCTGGTGCTGCCGGCGCTCGTCGCCAGTCTGCTCGTGCAAGCTGCCCCCCACGCTCAGGCGGACAGCAAGAGCGATCTGAACAAGGCGATGGAGCAACAGAAGGCCCTTCAGCAGCAGAAGCAGCAGGCCGAATCGGAACTCTCCCAGATCGAAATCGATGCGCGCGACGCAGCGGCGCAGCTGACCGCAGTGGAGAAAGAGCTAGCTGCTGCCAACAGTGAGCTGGTCGTCATCAATAGCCGTGTCACCCAGGCGACAGCGGAACTGCAGCAGGTCGAGGGTGACGTCAAGGTCGCTCAGGTGCAATTCAACCAGCGCAAAGAGACACTGGCCCACCGGGTGCGGGCGATCAACGAGGAGGGCCGGGTGAACTACCTGGCCGTGCTCCTGGGGTCCAACAGCTTTTCCGACTTTGTCAGCCGGTTTGACATGCTGAAGGCGGTCGTGAAGCAGGACTCCAAGCTGTTCGATCAGATCACGGCAGATAAGAAGGCGCTGGAGCAGAAGCAGGCAGAGGCTGCCGGCCACCGGAATCAGCTGGTTGCGTTGCAGGCCCGGGCGGTGGAGAACCGCAGCACGGTCGAGGTCAAGCGTGCCGAGCGGCAGACGGTGTCCCGCACCCTGGACAGCCGCATGCGGCAGGTCCAGACGCAACTGCAACAGAACGACCTCAAGTCGCAGCAGACCGCGGACGCCATCTGGCAGATCCAGAAGGAGATGAACCGCAAGCCTGCCAGCAGCAGCGGCGGCTTTAACCCGGACCCCCCGACGAAGAGCGCGGTGATCACGGATACCTTCGGCCCCCGCATGCACCCGATTCTGCATATTCCACGCATGCATTATGGCACCGACTTTGCGGTCAACATGGGCACGCCGGTCTACGCCATTGAGAGTGGCACGGTGATCGTGGCGCACTGGGACGACGCCTTCGGCAACCTCGTTGTGATTGATCATGGCGGCGGCTTTGCCAGCTGGTACGGCCACGCCTCGAAGCTGCTGGTCTCCGAGGGCCAGAAGGTGGAGAAAGGCCAGCAGATTACCGAGGCCGGTTCAACCGGCTGGTCGACGGGCC
>JAQBPS010000806.1 GCA_028287415.1 Bacillota bacterium
GTGCTTACTCGGGCGGTTCTCGCACCGTAGCAGTTCGAGCGGTAACTCACTTAAGCACGCTGAGTGTTAAGTGACTACATTCTACACCCACTTAACTGTTAGCAGCAACGGCAGTGTATCCATCTTATCTGCCGGAGTATTGCGCCTGTTAAGCGACCGGTGGTGGATCGCCGTCCTCCGTGATCGCCGCAAGGCGGGTGCAGATCTCCAGCAACCGGTCCAGGTCCGCTTGCGGCAAACGCCCCAGGTGCTTGCGCATGAGTTCAAGTCGCTTCGCTTCCAACTCCCGGAGTTTCGTGCGACCCGCATCCGTCAGTTTCAGCCACACAAGGCGGCGATCGGTGTCGTTGCGTTCGCGGGCCAGCCACCCGCTCGCCGTGAGCCGGTCGGCCAGGGAGGTGACCGCACTCAGGGTGACGCCCATGTAATCGGATATCTCCGACACCGTCATCGCTTCGCTGTGACCGACAATGCGGATGACCACGAACTGAGCCGACGACATTCCTTCGTCCAGGATGCCGCTTACCTCGTGCCCGATGCGGCGCAGAACCTTAAATGTCACATGCTCAAGCTCGTGGCAGTATTGTTCGAATCCGTCTGTCATTTCGCATTCTCCTCAATTCCATCAAGGCACCATTTCGCATTCGCACGCCGCACGCTACTACACAGCGGGCCCGGCCTAGACTTGCACAGAGGTCCTCCCCTTATACCAGTGAATCCTTACTACTAGATTTAAGTCACGCCAGAGGAACTCCTGCCTTGCAGTAACGAACTTTCAGGTTAGTGGGTCTTGCTGCGAGAGCCGACGGTGGCGCCGGGGCACGGCATCGTTGTGGGCCGGCTGCTGTGGGGGCCTCCGTGACCGCATCACGGAGCCGTACCAGGACTATCTTTCGCTTGTTTTCGCGACAGTTCTGTGTTACCATAGCACACGAACTAAACACATCTAAAGTGATCCGGGGTTCCGACCCTGACAGAGAGCAGGGCGCCCGGTCCGAACGGTGATGTCGGCACGCAGCTGCACACCGGAGGATCTATGCGCGCAACGGGACTTCCTGCTCAGGAGGTCCCTTTTTTATGCCTCTGAACCCGGCGTCACTCCACGAGGAGGAACATCTATGTACAGCTTGATTGTCCGCAACGCCCGCCTGAACGACCAGATCGTAGACATAGCGGTCAGCGACGAGAAGATCGCTGCCATCGCGCCCGCAATCCCGGAGCAGGGTCAGAAGGAGATCGATGCCGCAGGGCGCATGGTCTCGCCGCCCTTTATCGAGTCCCACATCCACCTGGACGCCACCCTGACCGCCGGGGAGCCGAAGTGGAACGAGAGCGGCACCCTCTTCGAGGGCATCCAGACCTGGGCCCTGCGCAAGCAGTCGGTCACCCATGCGGATGTGGTCAACCGCGCCACAACCCTTCTGAAGTGGCAGGCCGCTCAGGGCGTGCTGCACGTCCGGACCCACGTCGACGTGACCGACCCGAAGCTCACCGGCCTGAAGGCACTCCTTGAAGTGAAGGAAGCCGTGAAGGACTGGGTGAACGTCCAGATTGTCGCTTTCCCGCAGGACGGAATGCTCTCCTACCCGCAGGGTGCCGAACTGGTGGAGGAGGCGCTGAAGCTCGGCGCCGACGTCGTCGGTGCGATTCCCCACTACGAGTTGACGCGGGACTACGGCGTCGAGTCGGTCAGGCTCGCCTTCCGGCTGGCCGAGAAGTATGACAAGCCGATCGACATCCACTGCGACGAGACCGACGACCCCAACTCTCGCTTCCTTGAGGTGATGGTGGCAGAGGCGATCCGGACCGGGATGTCCCGTGAGGTGACCGCAAGCCACACCGCCGCCTTCGGCAGCTACGATAACGCCTATGCCATGAAGCTGATGGGCTTCATCCGCCGGGCCGATATCAACTTCGTCGCCAACCCGCTGATCAACATCACGCTCCAGGGCCGGGCCGACACCTATCCGAAGCGGCGGGGCATCACCCGGGTGAAGGAGCTCTGGCAGAACGGACTCAACGTGAGCCTGGGCTACGACGACGTGATGGACCCCTGGTACTCGCTGGGCACCGGCGCCATGATCCAGCCGGCCCACATGGCGGTGCACGTCAGCCAGATGACCGGGCGCAGCGAGGTGATGGCCTGCTACGATATGGTGACCAGCAACGCCGCCCGTACGCTGGGGATCGCGGAGCGCTACGGCGTTGCGGTGGGCAAGCCCGCCGACTTCGTCCTCGTCGATGCACCCGACAAGTGGGAAGCGATTCGCCGGCTGGCCGTGACCACCCACGTGATTCGGGGCGGCCGTGTGATCGCCGAGACCAGGCCGCCTGAGAGCCGCCTCCTCGGCGAGCGCATCACCTTTACCAAGTAGTCCAAATTCAATCGTGTACGCACGAAATAATGACCCACAGGGAGGGGCCTTTTCGTGACCAATAATCTTGAGCAACTTGAGCAGCAGATCGCAACAGCGATGGGCGACGGTTCGGCAGAGGGGCAGTCGATCGCCCCGGTTCTCCGGGAAGAGCAGAAGACGGCCAGCATCTGGGACATCGGCATGATCTGGGCCGGCGCCCAGATCATCGTGGGCACGTGGGCGGTCGGCGCCCTTGCCACCACCGTGTTCGGCCTCGACCTGGTCGGTGCCCTGACGGCGATCATCTTCGGTAATATCATCGGCGGTCTGATGGTCGGGACCACTTCACTGATGGGCAGGCACGGCGCCCCGCAGATGCTGCTCTCCCGCTACAGCCTGGGGATCAAGGGCGCATCGCTGACCAGCTTCTTCAACTTCTTCTCGACGATCGGTTGGTTCTCCGCCAACACAATGCTGACGGCCTTGGCCAGCTTCCAGATCTTCGACGTGCTGGGCATCCAGGCAACGCTGGGCATGAAGGCCGCTGTGGTGGTGGTCATCGTCGGCCTCCAGATCTGGCTGGGCCTGACCAATTTCCAGTTGATGAAGAAGATCGAGATGATCCTGGTCGTGCCGATGACGCTGCTGATCTTGGTGATGTCCTTCGTCGCCCTGCGGAACGTCAACTGGGCGACCCCGGTCTCCGGGCCTGCCGGCGGCAGCACTTTCAACTACTGGTCGATGTGGATCTCCGCGGCGGGCTCGGTGGGCATCAGCTACCTGGGCTCCTGGGCGCCCTACGCCTCGGACTTCTCCCGGTTCTTCAAATTCACCGGCAAGAAGGCGGAGCGCCAGGCCTTCTGGGTGCCCGTTGTGGTGGGTGCGATCCTGGGCATCTGGCTTCAGGTGATCGGTGCGGTTTTCGCGACCAGGTTCCAGGGCGCCAACCCGGCAGTGCACATTGCCAAGGCTGTGCCGGCGCTGGCACTGCCCGCCCTGGTGATCGTGCTGGGCGGCCTGTTCGCCACCAACGTGCTGAACCTCGTGAACGGCGGCCTCTCCGCCAAGGTGATCTGGAAGGTGGGCCGGCGAGTCCACTGGACCACGGCGATTGCACTCATCGGCTCGGTTGTGGCCTGCTACTCGATCTTCGTCAGCGATGTGGCGACTGTCTACAAGTCGTTCCTCCTGGCGCTGCTGATCTGGCAGGCGCCGTGGTTTGCGATCCTGGTCGTCGACTACTTCGTCATCCGCAAACGGGACTACCGGATCGCGGATCTGTACCGGCTGAACACCTTCATCCCGGCCTACAACAAGGCGGGTATGATCGCTTACGCTGCGGGTTTTGTGGCGGCGGCTCTCACGAGCTTCACCGGCAAGCACGAGTTGCTGGGCGTGCCGCTCTACAGCCCGATCATGCTGAACCACTTCAACGGGATGGACGTCTCGTTCTTCACCGGCTCGCTGGTGGCGGGGTTGCTCTACTACCTGATGGCGGAGCGGCCGGCCCGGGCGGAGGCGGGGGTAGGGGAGACGGCTGCGGACTGAGGCATCATGGAAAAGAGGCGTGCGCCCGCGGCTGGCACCGCAATCGGCGGGCTCGCGAGCGCTCTTAGCGCTGGGCACCGCCGCTAAAGCGGTCAGAGAGGGGGGCGGGGCACGGTGGCCTCGCTGCGCCCAGACAGCCTAACCTGCACATTCAACCCTTGCATCTCTGTTGGCAACTTTTTACCGGCGCCAAGTGGGAGTGTCGGGAAGAATGTTTCCAACCCGGCTGTTGACTAGGCGGTCGAGACACCGTTCTCCCAGTTTTCGCCAATTGTCCACTTTATTCGACCCTCACCGGGGTTGCGTTGACCGCTCCTGGGGCCCCAATCGCCGACCTGGCCCCCACCGACCGGCCCTTGGCGCCAGGTTGGAAACTTTCTTCTCGCCCATAGGCTGCAGTCTGGGAAGAAAGTTTCCAACAAAGCAGGGAGTTGGGCCATGCACCGGCGGGTGCGCGACGGAGACTCAG
>JAQBPS010000814.1 GCA_028287415.1 Bacillota bacterium
AGGGGCGGCTGCTCGTTGGGCACGCCGCCCACGGTGTCGACCAGGGTCACCCGCACGTCGTGCGGCTTGCCGGGCGCGCCCGGCACGATGATCACCTTCTCGAAGGGCTTGCCCTCCGGCACCGCGGGTACCGCCGGCACCGCGGGTCCCTGCGATACCGTCAGATTGACGGTCTGCCCGGGTGCGACCGGCGTATCAGCGGGCGGGTCGCTGGCGAGGACCGTGTCCTTCGGTTTGGACGGGTTGGGTGTCGCCTGCACGGTACCGGGGGTCAGCCCGGCCACCGAGATCAGCCGCCGCGCCTCTTCCACGTCCTTGCCCACGACTGATGGCACCCGCAGCGGCCCCGAGCTGACCACCAGGCTGACCGTGCTGCCCACGTCAACCGGTGTCAGCGGCAACGGCGCCTGCTCGATCACCGTGCCCTCCTTCACCTGGGCGTGCTGCTGAGTCACTTCAAGCTTGAACTTGTCGGACTCCAGCATCGCCCTTGCTTCCTCAATGGACCGGTTGCGCACATCTGCCAGCTGCTTGGTCTCCCGGCCCTTCGACAGGACGATGTCGATCCGCCGGCCCTTCTTGACCGGCGTTCCGGGCGGCGGCTCCGACCGGATGACAGCCTGGGCCGGGACCGTTAAACTGTACTGTCCATCTGTCTGAACCCGCCAGCTAAGCCCCGCGTTGGTCAGCTCATTCTGGGCCTGGAGGAGCGGCAGCCCCTCGATGCTCGGCACATTTACCTCGGGCACTTGCAGGAAGCCGACCGCGCCCCACACAGCTGCGCCCAGGCCCGCAACCACCGCCAGGGCAACGGCGAGAATCCAGATCCAGGCCCTGGAGCGCCGGGGTGGCCTGTCAGGTGCCACGGCGCCCTCGTCGAAGCCCTCCTCCTCGTCGATCAGCCGCCGGGCGTTGTGGCCGGCCTTCATGCCCTTGAAGTCCATCGTCGGGAAGTTGCCCGAGACAATGTGTGTCAGCCCTGCGGCGTGGTCTTCCAGGAACTTCTCCAGGGCGTTGCGCATGCCCTGGGCGGAACCGTAGCGCCGCTCGGGATCCTTCTCGAGCGCCCGCATGATAATGTGTTCCAGTTCCGCCGGCACCTCGTCATTGCGCTGCGAGGGCGATAACGGCATGTCACGGATATGCTTCAGCGCCACCGTAATCGGGCTTTCCCCCTGAAAGGGGACGACCCCGGTAATCATCTCATACAGCACAATGCCGACCGAGTAGATATCCGAACGGTCGCCTGTGGCCAGCCCGTTCGCCTGCTCAGGCGAAAAGTAGTGCGCCGAGCCCATTATGGAGCCGGTATGCGTGACCGTGTCGGTGGTGGTGGCCCGGGCGATGCCGAAGTCGGTCACCTTGACCCGGCCGTCCCGGCTGATCAGGATGTTGTGCGGCTTGATGTCCCGGTGCACAATCCGGTTCTGGTGTGCGTGGGAGAGGGCGCCGAGGATTTCGATTGCGATGCGGGCCGCATCCGTTGGCGGCAGGGGCCCCTGCTGCTGGATCAGCTCCTTGAGCGTGTGACCCTCCACCAGTTCCATCACAATATAATATTGATCCTCATCTTGCCCTACATCGTAGATCTGTACCACGTTGGGATGAGAGAGGCTGGCGGCGTTCTGGGCCTCCCGCCGGAACCGCCGGATGAACTCCTCATCGGAGCCGAACTGGCCACGCAGCACCTTGACCGCCACGTCCCGGCCGAGCTGGAGGTCCTCCGCCCGGTAGACCAGGGCCATGCCGCCGCCGCCAATGCGCTCACCGATGCGATACCGGTTAGCCAGTACCTTGCCGATCATCTGCAGCTATCCCTCCCACCGGGCGGCGAGCACAGTGATATTATCGTGCCCGCCCCGTGTGATCGCCAGGTCGATCAGCTGGTCTGTAAGACCCGCAAAACCCTCCCCACTGATCGCCTGGATTTCTTCGAGCCCGACCAGGTTGGACAGGCCGTCGGTGCAGAGGAGCAGAATGTCCCCGTTCTGCCATGTGACGTCGATCCGCTCTACGCTTATGCTTTCGCCGATGCCCAGCGCCCGGGTCAGCACATGCCGCTGCGGGTGGACCGCTGCTTGCGCCTCGGTCAGGTGCCCGCTCTGGAGCAGCTCGCCGGGCACATTATGGTCGGTTGTCACCTTGACGGCGCCATCCGACCGGATCAGAAACGCCTTGCTGTCACCAATATGGCTGATAATAATGCGATCGCCCCAGATCAGGGCGATGGTCAGGGTCGTGCCCATACTTTCGAGCCCCGGCTGCTCCTGCTGGGCCTGCAAAATCGCCCGGTTAGCGGCATCCACCGCCTGGATGAGCCCCTCGCCGAGCAGGCCCTTCTCCGCCCAGTTAGCGGCGGAGGTGAGCACCCGGGCGCGCACCGTCTCAACGGCAAGGCGGGAGGCGACCTCGCCCCCCTCGTATCCGCCCATGCCGTCAGCGATGATCATCACCGCCGCGATCCCCCGCGGGTCCAGCATGTCTACCGAGTAGGCATCCTGGTTGTTCGGGCGCACGAGACCGGGGTCAGAACGGTGGTGAAAAGTGAGACTCACTTATGTCAACTCCTTGCAGCGCCCCGCTTGCGGGCGACCCGGTTGCGCAGCTGCCCGCAGGCGGCGTCAATGTCGCCGCCCATCTCCCGGCGGATCGTGGCGGTAATGCCATGCTCCTCCAGGATGTCCCGGAAGGCGATCACTCGCTCGCGGGCGGGGCGCCGGTACTGGGGTCGCTCGGCCACGGGGTTCATGGGAATCAGGTTCACATGGGCCAGCGACCCGTGGAGCAGCTGCGAGAGCTCTGCCGCCTGCTCAGGCTTGTCGTTGACCTCTTCGATCAAGATATATTCATACGTAACCCGCCGGCCCGTCTTCTCGCCGTACTCCCGGGCCGCTGCCAGCACCTCCGCCACCGGCCAGATCCGGGCGACGGGCATCAGCTCGGAGCGGAGCTCATCGGTAGCGGCATGCAGCGACAGGGCGAGGGTGATCGGGATGTTCTCATCAGCCAGCCTGCGCATGGCCGGGACGAGCCCCGACGTGGAGACGGTGATGTGCCGGTAGCCAATGTTCAGCCCCTCCGGGTCGTGCATCAGGCGGACCGCCTTGAGCACCTCATCGTAGTTCTCCATTGGCTCACCGGAGCCCATCAGCACGACGCTGCTGACGCGCTCGCCCTCGAGCAGGTGCTGCTGCATCATCACAATCTGGTCGACGATCTCGCCGGCCGTAAGGTTCCGGACGAGGCCGCCAAACGTCGATGCGCAGAACGTGCAGCCCATGCGGCAACCCACCTGGGTGGTGACGCAGACCGAGTTGCCGTAGTCGTGCTTCATGAGCACCGACTCGACCTTCTGCCCGTCGAGCATGCGGAAGAGAAACTTGGTCGTCCGGGTGGGGTCAGCGTGCTGCTCGACCTCATCCTCCAGCAGGGCGACCATGGCGCGCTCCTCCAGCTTGTGCCGGAGGCCGGCGGGCAGGTTGGTCATCTGGTCGAAGGACTTGGCGCCCTTCTGGTAGACCCACTGGAACAGCTGTTTGGCCCGGAACTTGGGCTCGCCAAGCTCCTCAAGGAATGCGGCCATCTCCTCGTGGGTCATGCCCACGATCGGCCGCTTGCCGGTTGCATCGAAGAGCAGGTTCGGGTCGGAGACTTTGAGCGGTACGTACTCAGGCATGTGGTCACCTCTTTGTTTACTCCGGGTGGGCCTGTGCGCGGGCACTTTTTTGCCACGGATTTCGCAGATTTCACGGATTCGGACAGGAGACAAATACATAGGAAAAATATATATTTATCCCTTGCCCGACTCGGCTCGCGAATATTCCGGAATAAATCTGTGTAATCCTTGGAATCAGTGGCAGAAATATTCGCTCCACTCATATTACCAAGTTCGAGCGTCAGCCCGTCTAGCCCTGCTTCTTCAGCCTGGCGATGAAAAAGCCGTCAGTCCCGTGGATGTGCGGGAGCAATTGGACCCAGCCGTCGCCGGCGGCGGCTGCGAGGCCCGGGGGCAGGTACGGACGAATGTCATCGAAGCGGAACTCGGGGTGATTGGCGACGAACGCTGCCACGAGTTCCTGGTTCTCGCGGGGCTGGATCGTGCAGGTCGAGTAGACCAGCGTGCCGCCCGGCTTCAGGGCCTCAGCGGCGCTCTCCAGGATCGCCTGCTGGATCGGCACGAGTTCGTCGATATCGCCGGGCTGCTTGCGCCAGCGAGCGTCGGGGCGGCGGGCGAGGGTGCCCAGGCCGGAGCAGGGCACGTCGCAGAGGATCGCATCCGCCCGGCCGGGCATCAGCCGGCCGACCTGGCGGGCATCGGCGCAGACGCCTTCGATGATGCTTGTGCCGAGCCGCTTCGCGTTCTCAGTGATCAGGTCAATCCTATGTGCGTGGATATCCATGGCGATCACCTGGCCCTGATTGGCCATCAGTTCGGCCATGTGCGTCGTCTTGCCGCCGGGGGCCGCCGCGACATCGATCACGGTCTGGCCGGGCTGCGGGTCAACCACGGCGGCCACGAGCATGGAGGACTCGTCCTGCACGGTCATCAGGCCGTTCTTCATCGCCTTCAGCCTGTCCAGGTAGGAGGCGGAAGTCAGGTCGTGGATGATCAGCCCGTACGGGGAGTGGGTCGTGGGCTCGGTCTTCACGCCCTCAGCGGCCAGTGCTTCCGCCAGCTCTTCACGCGACACCTTCAGCGTATTGACGCGGATGGTGAGCGGGGGGATGCGGTTGCTCGCCTCCATCAGGCGGACGGCCTCCTCCGGGCCGAACCCTTCCGTCCACGCCTTGACCAGCCACTCGGGGTGCGAGTGCAGAATGGCCAGGGCCTTCGCACCGTCACGCTCCGGATTGGGCCAGTCCAGGGTGGGCAGCTTGCGGATCACGTTGCGCAGCACGCCATTGACGAATTTGGCCACGCCTTCGTGGCCATACCGCCGGGCCAGTTCGACCGCCTCGTCGACGGCGGCGGACTTGGGGATGCGATCCATGTAAAGAATCTGGTAGGCCGCCAGGCGCAGATCGTTGCGGATCCAGGGGTCGATCTGTGCGAGGGGGCGGGCTGCCACCTGGCCGATCAGCCAATCGACTGTGGCCCGGCGCCGGGTGACGCCATAGACGAGCTCGGTCGCCAGACCGCGGTCGCGGGGCTCCAGCTTGCTCCTGGTCAGGTGCGCGTCCAGGGCAAGGTTGGCGTAGGATTCCTTGACATCTACATCCCGCAGGGCCCGGAGGGCCACCTCGCGGGCGGATTGCGGGGGTTGGTGCTCGGGTCGGGGCATTTGCTCGCCTCCGATGAAAAGTCTACCTTCCAGTTTACCCTGAACAGCAGGTTCGGGCAAACAAAACCGCCGGGGCGTTGTCGGCTAAGATCGGCTCGTGGTACTGTTACTACATGAATGGTATTAACTTGACGTACCGGGGGTAACAGTGATGGCAGGACGCAATGATCCGTGTCCATGCGGCAGCGGTAAGAAATACAAGAAGTGCTGCCTGGGGCGGGAGCAGGTGGTGTCGCTGGGCCAGGTGCGGCACGACCGGGCCTACCGGACGCTGCTGACGGACCTGGGGGACTATGGGCTGGGGCTGCCTGTTGCTGAACTGGAGCGGGCCAATGCACGCTTTTTCCCTCCCGGGGACGAGGGCGAGGACGAGGAGCTCGCGGAGAACGACTACCACGCCTTTATCGACTGGCTCATGTTTGATTATGACCTGACTCAAACCGGGGAGAGCGTTGTGAGTGCGTTTGCGGCCAAGCGCTCGAATCAGGCCGAAAGGGAGCTGCTGGCGGCATGGGCGGAAAGCCGGCCGGGGCTCTATGCGTTCGTCGGCACCGAGGACGAGGTGTGGCTGCTGCGGGACTGCTTTACCAATGAGGAATTTCGGCTCGAAATGAAGGGGGCCCGGGCACCGGGGACGGATGCGATGCTCGAGGGCCGCCTGCTGCCAGTCGGCGAAGTGTACCGTCCCGGCGTTTCGCTTGATGAGAGCACGGTTGCGTTGCTGCCGCATCTACGGCCGCTCCTCACCGTCGAACTGGAGCGGATGCGCCGGGCCGAGCCGGAGGCCGGCTGGGCCGATTTGTTCCGCAAGCGCTGGCCGATGGTGCGGGACATGCTGATGCTGGCCGCAACCGCTCTGGAGGGCCATGCCCCCCTCCACCTGCCGCACGTGAGCCCGGTGCAATCGCTCGGACAGACCGATCCGCCGGAGGGCGCCTTTATTACGTGGGGCGCAGTTGCTGACGCGGCGACTGGCTGCCTGCTGCGCGCTGGCGTGCCGGTCGCTACCGCACAGAGCGCCCGTCGGCTCTGGCTGGACGCAGCGAATGTGCTGAATCCCCGGATCACCCGGATCGGAACGTGGGCCGCTGGCGTGGTTTACACGTTGATGAACCGAGTTTACCAGGAGGAGACAACCCAGGCCGATATTGCCGCAGCCTTCAGTGTCTCTGTGTCGGCGGTGGGCGCCCGGTCCCGGGAGATCACTGCGGCATTGGCGATCGAGCAGCTCGATGAACGCTACGTTGACCCGCTGGAGCCCCTTGTGCGGGTCGCCCGGCTGCTGGCGTACACCGGGCCGCCCGTTGACGCATCCCTGGGCGACCCGGTCTGGGCGTTCGGCATGGAACACCCCGAGGAACTGGCCGAGGCGCAGGAGCTGGCGGCGCAGTGTCAGGCGCTGTTCGACCGGGGAGACTTGCAGGGCGTGCGCAGGAACTGCGTTGAGGCATTGCATGCCTGCCCTGTTTTCGTGCCCGCCCGGAATAACCTCGCCCTCTGCTACATGCTGGAGGAGGATTACCGAACCGCCATTGACGTGGCTGAGATCGGCTTGCGGACGCACCCGGATTATCTCTTCACGCTGGCGCTGCTGGCGGAAGCGCACCACCGGCTCGGACAGCAGGCGAAGGCCCGGGAGCGGATCGATCAGGCTGTGGCCGTCTACCGATCGCAGCAGGAGCAGCCCCTGTCGACCCCGGCCCGGGAGCGGGCCAGTAACCGGGAGCGGCTCTGGGAGGCGCTCGCCAGCATGAGCGCCGACCGGGACCTGTATGAGCTGTCGCTCCGGGAGGAACCGGAACTGCTGAGCTCGCGCCAGCTGGCGGAGAGCGGCGTGGCAGCGGCGCGGTGCGGTGACAGCGAGCGGGCCACGGAGTGGCTGGCGGCGGCGATCCGGGCGGAACCGAGCTTCGGTGCGGCCGCAGCCCTTGCGGACGCGCTGGCGCGGATGCGGCAGGGTGCGGTGCCGGCGTTTGAGCTGGACTACGACTTCTCCCTTGCTCCGGTCGAGCCCGATGCCACGGCGCTGTCACCAGGCGTGCGCGCACGCCTGGTGACCCGGATCTGGGGCAAGGATGTGACGGCCGCCGAAGCGACGGTCCGGTCGCTTGCGGTCTCGCATGATCCCTGGGCGCGGCAGCTGCTTGAGGCCGTGGCCCTGCGGCCGGAGCTGCCGGTGTCAGTGACGCGGTGCGCGGCTGAATGCCTGGCGGACCCGGGGGAGCGGACCGGTGAATAGCGCGCGGTGAAAAGCAGCGGGCCGTTTCCGATCCTTTTATCGCCGCGGAGTTCGCGGAACTCCGCGGCCATATAAAGTGCCTGCGCGTTACCTCGTCAGCCCAGGCGACTGTCACGTACAAACGCCTTGTACACTGAGAAATAGCTCATGAATCAGTCATTTATTAGCCACAGATTTCACGGATTTCACTGATTCGAACATAAATATATAAAAACATATTCACCTGGTCATCTGTGTTTGTATGCCAAATCTGTGGAAGCCGTGAAACCCGTGGCCATATAAACTGCCCGCGCACTACAT
>JAQBPS010000005.1 GCA_028287415.1 Bacillota bacterium
CAACAGGCCAGTGGGCGAAGAGCAGCCGCTCCCAGGTCTGGGCCATCAGCCACGGCCCCGACGGCAGCGGCCAGGGGCGGTGAGCGGTGTGCCGCAGGGCTTCCATGCTTCATCACTCCCTTTGATGGTGGATCTGGCACTGCTGGTCCGCACACTGCCCGACGGGCACGATGGCACGGCGGGCAGCGATGTAGTCATACATGGGCTGACCCAGCCCGGCGGCTGCGGCTCCGGCCACTACGGGCCAGAGCGGGGCCAGGGCGGGCAGCCGGGCAGCGACTGCCGCAACCGCCCAGATGCCATCCACGACGATGCCTGTCTGCGGATGCCGGACATGCATGCGCTGCTCGAGCCGCGCCATCGGCACACCTAGCGCCGCAGCAGTCCCCTCTTCCCGAATCGAACGCCATTGCAGGCGCCCCAGCCAGTCCAGGCGCTCGAGTCTGGCCCGGAGCGCTGTGCAGAGCGGGCACCAGCCGTCGTAGTAAACCTCGATCGGTGAGAGCATGCTGTCACATCCTTTGCGCGCATACGGCCCTCCACCTGACAGTACTCGCCGGCGGAGGCCGGCGCAAGGGCGGGGAGGGCCGTGTTTGTGTCCAAAACCGGACAGGGTCAGAACTTGGGGCGGGAGCCGCGGCAACGTGGGAAGTCCGGGCAGCCCCAGTAATCACCCTGCGAGCTGCTGCGCACGACCATGGTCATGCCGCAGCGCGGGCAGCGGGGCGCCTCCGCCTGCGGCGGGGGCACAGCCGCCGTCTTTGCCGCGGTTTTCCACAGGCCCTGCCACCAGGGCCGCTTTGGCCGCGCCAGTCCGGGCAGGGGTTCCTCGTCGGGGAGGGGCTCCGGCCAGGCCTCCTCAGCCGCGAGGGGTGCTGGCCAGGGGGCCGCGCCCGCCGGCGCCCTGGCCCGCACCGGCATCGGCTCGAGAATTGTGGCCAGCGCATCCCGGGCTGCGTCGCCCGCCTCGCCCGCCTCAGCCACCGCCGGGGACGCAGGCTCGCGCCCCATGGCCGCCGTGCGGATCGCCGGGATCTCCGGGTAGTCCACCGCCGCTTCCCGGACCCGGCCGATCGCCTGGGTCAATTCCCGCAGCGTCCAGAGGATCACGCCTGCCTCCGCAGCTTCCTCCCGCGCCTTCCAGGTGTAGTATTCCACCGTTACGATCATCGGCGCCGTGCCCCCGAGCCTGGCGGCCGCCGCCACCGCCTGCTGCACGACCGGCACATCGACCGCAGTGCGCCAGTGGGCGATCAGAACGCCCCGCTTCTGTCCCAGCCCATCCACTAGCACGAGTTCGAAGCCGGCGTCCTCCCAGGTCGGCCGGTAGACCCGGTAACCGAGGGCGCCCAGCAGCCGGGCCATGTGCATCAGCATATCCTCATCAAGCATGAGCGTAAGATCGTCCAGGCCCGCCTGGCTCAGGCGGTATTCCCGCATGCGCCGGGCCAGGAGGGGAAAGCCAAGCACGAGCCCCGCGAGAAAGCCCAGCAGGACGTATGTTTGCCAGTTCATGGCGGTCTCCCTTCCCTGTAGTTTTCCAGCCGCTCCTTGTGCCGCGTAGAACGAAGGTTTACAATGTGACGTGTAAGACCATTAAGTGGACCGGGGAGGATCGCGTCATGTCCTTTGCTGCCAGCTTGATTCCGAACGACCTGCGGCCGATTTACGAAAAGGTATTGCAGGATCAGCGGCTCACTGCCGAGGATGGCGTCAAGTTACTGGAGACCAGGGACCTCTTCGCACTGGGTGCCATTGCCAACGAAGCCCGGAGGCGCCGTGTGGGCGACTACGTCTACTTTAACAACAACGCTCACATTAACTATTCTAACGTATGCGCACTCTGGAATGTGTGTAAGTTTTGTGCGTTTGGGAAACAGAACAAGGTAGACCCTGAAGGGTATACTTATACCATCGATCAGATGGTCGAAAAAGCAAAGGCATACGCGCGCCTCGGCGTGACGGAATTTCACATGGTCGGCGGCCTGCACCCGGACATGCCGTTCAATTACTACACAGAGTTCATGGCCGCGATCAAGCAGGCGGTGCCGGACGCCCACCTCAAGTGCTTCACGGCGGTGGAGATCGACTTCATCGCACGCAAGTTCAAGCTGTCGCTTGAGGAAGTGCTCACCCGTTTCAAGGAGGCCGGGCACGGCTCCATGACGGGTGGCGGCGCGGAGATGTTCCATCCCGAGGTGCACAATGAAATCTGCAAGGGGAAAATGCCGGGCTCCCGTTACCTGGAGATTCACCGGACCGCCCACAAGCTGGGCATCCGGACGACCAGCACCATGCTTTACGGCCACATTGAGAAGCCGTACCACGTGGTCGATCACATGCTGAAGCTGCGGGAACTCCAGGATGAGACGGGTGGCGAGACCGCATTCATCCCGCTCGCCTTCCACCCGACAAACACCGGAATGGCCCACCTGCCCGGCCCGACCGGCTACTATGACCTGAAGATCATTGCCGTTGCCCGGCTGCTGCTGGATAACTTCAAGGCGATCAAGTCGTACTGGATCATGATCTCCCCCCGAATCGCCCAGCTGAGCCTCAATTTCGGCGCCAACGACATCGACGGCAGCGTGCGCGAGGAGAAGATCTACCACTTCGCCGGCGCCACCACGCCGATGCTCCAGGAGCAGAACGAGCTGCTCGACCTGATTCGCCAGGCGGGGCGCATCCCTGCAGAGCGTGACACCGTCTACAATATCCTGCGGGTGCATGATTCCGTCCCCACTGCCGTCTAGCGCAGCGAGGGCGTCACGGAGGCTTGACCAAATGAACCTGAACTTGAACACGATGGAGAGCGGCGACATTCTCGCCAAAGCGCTTGCGGGACAGAAGCTCTTTCCCGAGGAAGCGATTCATTTGTGCAGCGCCGCAGAATTGCTCGACCTCGCCATGGCGGCGAGTCAGATCAACCGCCGCCATCATCCGGACGATACCGTGGGCTACGCCGTCAGCAAGACCGTGGTCTACTCGAATGTGTGCCAGCCGCAGTGTCCGTTTTGCAATGGCACCGTCACCGCCGATGACCCCCTGGCCTTCACGAAGAGCGCTGATGAGGTGGTCGCCGAGGTGGCGGAGGCCGTGGCCGCCCGTGCCACTCAGATCACGCTGCAGGGCCGCCATCGGATCGATTTGCCAAGGGCGTACTA
>JAQBPS010000010.1 GCA_028287415.1 Bacillota bacterium
CGCTCCAGGCGGGCGAGCAGGGTCACGGTGCGCTGCCAGTCTAAATGCCCTGCCATCAATACTCTGACCCGCAAAGCCGCCATGCGCGTTTCGGCCCTGGCCCGGAAGCGCGGCGTGCTGCCCACCATTGTTCCACGTGCCCCTTTCGCTTCCCGGACAAAATAAAAACACTACAGCCTGGACAGCCATAGCGTCGTCCGGGCTTTCGGCGGTCCCGCTACCATGGCCCCCGCAGGGGCTGTAGGCCGGTGACTTTGCGGCCCCGGTTTTCACCGGGTGTGCCTTTATCGGGTCCTTGTATAAAATATATCACAGCCTAACCATACACGCCATCGTGGGAATAAGAAAATTTTAGCCCCCCGGGACTTGAGAATTTTTATCGCCGCAGATTTCGCGGATTTCGCAGATTCGGAGGGGAAAATATAAACACCCAAGCTCCATCCTGGTGCATCCCCAAAGCGATTATGTCAATGCGTTGTGGGCTTTTTTATACGGCCACGAATTTCACGGATTTCACTGATTTTTAAGGCCAAACACGGATACGGGATAAAAATATATTTTATTATGTCCGAATCTGCGTAATCTGCGAAATCTGGGGCTATATAAATGTCCGAAAAAGCTAAACTCGCAACGGCAGCGTAATCGCAAAGGTCGTACCCAGTCCGACCCGACTATCGACATCGATCCGCCCCTGGTGCGCCTGCACGATGCTATAGCACAGGGCCAGCCCGAGACCGGTCCCTTCCTCCTTGGTCGTGAAGAAGGGCACGAACAGGCGCTCCAGATGCTCCGGAGCGATCCCCACGCCCGTGTCCGTCACCTCGAGCACGATGTGAGCCTCGTCCAGCCGGCGCAAGGCCAGTTTCAGCAAGCCGCCGAAGGGCATCGCCTGCGCCGCGTTCATCACCAGGTTGAGCAGCAACTGCCGGAACATCTTCGGATCAACCGGCACCGGCCCCACTGCCAGGTCGTACGCCCTGACCACCGCCACGCCCTGCCGCTTGTACTCGGCCTCGTTGAGCATCAGCACCTCATCGAGCACCCCCGTCAGCGCCATGGGCACCCGCTCCAGCTCCGTCGGGCGGGCCAGCAGGAGCAGGTCACGAATGATCCCGTCGATCCGGTCAATTTCGCCGATGATGATCCGGTAGTATTCATCGCCGGCGGCACCCGTGCGCGCCTGAAGCAGCTGAATGAACCCGCGGATCGCTGTCAGGGGGTTGCGGATCTCGTGGGCAGCGCCCGCTGCCAGCTCACCGACGGCGGCCATCTTCTCCACGCGCCGGACCTGCTGCTCCATCATCCGGACCTGGGTCACATCCCGCACCAGGCAGATGGCGCCCTGCATCACCCCATGCTCATTCTGGAGCGGGATCGTCGTTACCTCAAGGATGTTGCTGGCCCAGGGCACGTCCCGCTCCGGCATGCTTTCGCCCGCCAGCGCCCGCTCCACGCAGCAGGCGACTGAGACCGCCGGCGGCAACGGCATGCCCTCCTGAAGGGCGTTGCCGCCCAGCCAGGTGCGGGCCGCAGCATTGCTCACCACCAGGCGCCCCTCCTGGTCCGTCACGATGATGCTGATCGAGAGATTATCTAACAGGGCGTCTGTGAAGGCTTTCATACGGGAGATGCGCTCCAGCCGCTCGGCCGCCTCGGCGATCAGCCGGGCGTTTTCAAGGGCCATGGCGCCCTGCCCCGCCATGAGATGGATGAGCCCCACCTCCTGCGGGGTAAACCAGTGGTAGCTTTGTGTCACGACCATCAGCAGGCCGAAGGTCTGGCCGCGACCCGCCATCGGCACAAAGAGGACCGAGCGGGCCGCTTCCGCCCGCGCAATCTCATGGGCGAGGGCGCTGTTCATCTCCCGCAGGTCTGCCACCTGGACGGGCGACTGGTTCAGGATCGCCCGGCTCATGTGCCCGCCCATCACCGCGATGGCGCTGCCCGTCAGGTTCATATGCTGAAAGCCATGGCTCGCCTTGAAGCGCATCAGCAGCGGATCCTCACCATCGACCACGGCCAGGGCAACCTTACCGCCCACGAGCCGGCCGACCGCCTCCACGATGATCTCGGCCGTGCGGACCGCATCGGTGCTGGCGGCGAACAGGGTCGCCAGCCGGGCGACAGCCTGCACCTCCGGCGGCAGGTCCGGCACCAGCCCGACCTTTCCCCGGGCCTGGAGCCAGAGGCGGCGCATGCCCACCGCGAAACTGGTGGGCCGCTCCTGTCCCGCCAGAAGTCCCTGGAGCTGCCGGACCGTCTCGGGCAGTCCATCACCGGCGTCCAGCCGCGCTCGCGTGGTGAGGTAGACATCGGTGACAGCACCGATCACCCGGGGGTTGATCCGGGAAGCGGCGCGATTGCGCAGCCAGCGGGCTGCCTGCGCCAGATCGCCCGCCGCCCCGCCGCCCTCGGGCGCCGTCAGCTGCACCAGTGCGTTCGCAGCGGCCAGCACCATGGAACTGACAGGGATCGCGTCGCCGCTCACGGCAGGGTAGCCTTGCCCATCGTAAGCGGCATAGCGGTAGCGGAGCAAGTCGGCCACCGCCTGGAGGACCCCGTCCTGTTCAATATGCGCCAGGGACTCCTCCAGACGGTTCCGGACCGCCTCCCGCTCCGTCGGGGACGGCGGGCCTGGCAGCCAAAGCGGCACCTGTGGGTCATGCGGGGGCCGTACTTCCTGGAGCAGGGCAGCGTAACCGACGAGGCGCATGTCGTGGGCGGACAGTGACATCGCCTGCGCCAGCGCATTCGCAACCTGAAGCACCCGGTGCGCGGTCAACCGCTGCGCCGGGCTCTGGGCGGGAGCCTGCCGCACCATGTCGGCGACTGCCCGGTCCTGGTGCAGCGTGGTGAAAATGGGGCCCACCTGTGCCTGGACCCAGAGCAGCGCCAGGCAGGCTGCGGCCTCCAACGGGTACGACACGGCCCGGACCAGTTCCATGGGCCAGGCAATGGCGATGAAGGCGAGCGGCACCCACCAGCTGTGAACCAGCCGCCTCAGGTACTCCTCCGTCCGGGTACTGCCCCGCCGGGGCGTCCGCACCATAGCCCATGCGGCATTGATCAGGCCCCAGTACGTATAGGCGAGCGTCAGCCCGGCTGTGTCGATTCGGGGCAGCATACCGTGCAGCGGATGAATCACGCCGCGGGAGACCGCCAACGAGAGTCCGTAGGCCGCGCTGATGGCCGCGAGGGGGAACAACGGGCGGTACCACTCCCAGTAGTAACGCCCCTGATTCAGCACGACCATGCGTGCCGCAAACTCCACGAGCAGCAGCACCAGCCCCGTGGGCAGCCCATGATGCCACACTGCCTCCAGCAGCAGGCCGAAAACCAGGACGAGGCGGGAACCAGTGCCGGGCATGACAATGGGCCAGCGCATGGCGACGGCGAGTGCAATACCATAGATGATCGCCGTGCCCCAGTCGATGGCGGTTCCGAGCGCATGGGCAGCCAGCGCTACGGCCATGGCGGCGCCCGCGAGGGCGGCGACCCTGGTGAAACCGGGAGCGGTGCGCAGCCATGTTGTCATCAACAGAAACCCCTTCCTGGGAGCTACAAAAACAGGCTTTCGGGGCGCCCCGCACTTTCTCCTCCAGAATTGCGCGCCCGGTTTGGCCCCAGGTCAACCGACAGGGCAAGCAGGATTCATACGCCCATAACCCGAACACGTTCCTTTTAAGCTCACTATGCGTGCAAAAGCCCGGCGGCAGTTGCCGCGTGTACCCGGAGGGAGAACCGGTGAACTATCAGCCGCAGAATCCGCTGATCGTGCAAAGCGATCAGACCGTGCTGCTTGAAGTGATGAACCCCTTGTTCGAAGAGGCGCGGGACATGCTGGCCCGGTTCGCCGAGCTGGTCAAGAGCCCCGAGCATATCCATACCTATCAAATCACGCCGCTCTCGCTCTGGAATGCAGCGGCCAGCGGCCTGGAGGCCGCGACCATCCTCAGCGACCTGGAGCGGCTGAGCAAGTTCCCCCTGCCTGAGAATCTGCGGCAGGACATCGCGGACTACATTGACCGCTACGGTCGGGTCCGGCTCATCAGAAGCGAAACGGGCGCCCTGCTGCTCCAGTCGGAGCAGGCCATACTGCTCACGGAGGTCTGGCACAACAAACAGGTCAGACCCTACCTCCTGGAGCAGCGTCCGGACGGACTGCTGGTGGATCCTGAGCGCCGGGGCCATGTCAAGCAGGCCATGATCAAGATCGGCTTCCCCGTGGAAGACCTGGCGGGCTACACGCCCGGCGACCCCCTGGACCTGGAGCTCAGGCCGCTGACCCTCACGGGCCGGCCCT
>JAQBPS010000011.1 GCA_028287415.1 Bacillota bacterium
GGCCGGGCGCTGACCCTGGCCGATCGGAACGCCTGGTCCCACGCCACCAGACGCCGGGCCAGCAACGGATCGCCTACCCGCCCCAGGAACCGGGCCACTACCGCCTGGTACTCCGGGTTGATGGTGAGGGCTGCCTGTGTCGCCTCTGCCGCTTCCATGCCCCGGGGACGCTGCCGGGTCTGGTACTGCTCAAACAGCAGCTGCGCGTATACAGCCGAAACCCGCTCCAGTTGCTCCTCCAGCCGGTCCAGGAAGAGCTTCAGGCTTGCTTCGTCCATGACGGTCCGGGTGTGCAGCGGCTCCAGTTCAAGGCTCATACTGCGAGGCCTCCTATGTAGTTCCGATACGCCCGGCCTAGTCCCAGGCCTGAATCACCAGCAAATAACCCTCCCGGATCGCCAGGAAGGCCTCATCCGCGAGAATCTGGTTCGACACGCCGAGCGACTCGCCCCAGCGGAGCGTCACCCCGTCGAGCGGCCACTTGACCCCCTCAGCGACCACGCCTTTCACCTCGGGCGAAAGCGGCAGCAGCGAGAGGTAGCTCCCCGGCAGCGCCGGGACGGTCAGGCGACCGCCCGGCCGCAGCAGCCGGACCAGGTTGTGGCTGTCCACGATCGATACCGTGGTACTTGCCGGCAGCCCCGGCAACAGCAGCAGGTTGGCGACCGTGTGGTCGAGCCGCCCGCCGGTGGCGCCCACCAGGAGGATCTCGTCCGCACCGCGGCGGATCGCCTCCTCCAGCGCCAACTGCGAGTCAGTCTGGTCCTTCTCCACCGGCACGCGCTGCACGGGAATGCCCTGGGATTCCATTTCAGCGGCCAGGGCCTGCCCCGCCGAGTCAAAGTCGCCCAGGACCAGCGCAGGCCGCAGGCCCAGGGCGAAGGCATGCCGAATGCCCCCGTCCGCGCAGATCACCAGGTCAGGGGCGCCAAGGAAACTTCTAATCCGTACGTAATCTTCAACCATGCCGGCGCAAAAGACGACCGCTCTCACAGCGTCACCGTGTGCCGTGCCACCTCGGCGCCAGCCTGGTTGCGCGCAGTAACGGTGATGGTGCCGGGGCGCAGGCCAACCCGCGGAATCCGGGCCACGGCATAAGGGTGGGTCACGACCTGTGCGACAAAACTGCCCGGGCCGGGCTTTGTGATGTTGAGATCAACATTGATCTCGTCGCCGCCACCCAGGTTCACGCCAGTCACTTGCACGGCGTAGCCGCCCGTGCGCTGCTCGCCCATGTCAATAATCAGGGCGAACTCCCGCTCCCAATTGACGCCGGAGAGCTTGGCCGTCTCCGGTCTCATGCTGCCCTGCAGGTCCACCCCTTCACGCGCCTCGGCCACAAGGATCAGGATCATGTAGCCACCTCCATGTCAGCGCCCTCTCTTCCGCAGCGGCAGCTTGAGGCGGAATTTCAGCGGCACATGCGGCCGCTCCGCCCGCTGCTTCAAGCCCCGGTAGTAGGACCAGCCATACTCAAAGCCCGACCAGACCGTCAGGGCGACCGCCGCCCACATCATCGGGGTAAAGAGCCACTGTGCGATCACCTGAAGCCAGTTCCCATAGGGTAGATTAGATGCCAGGATCGCCGCCGTAATAAAAATGATCTGCACGACCGTCTTGATCTTACCCCAGGCACCCGCTGCGATCACGGTGCCCTCAGCGGCGGCAATCGCCCGCAGCCCGGTCACCGCCATCTCACGGCCGATGATCACCATGGCCACCCAGGTCGTGATCTCCCGCAGTTCTACCAGCGCTACCAGTGCCGCGGAAATCAGGAGCTTGTCCGCCAGGGGGTCCAGGAACTTGCCGAGTCGGGTAACTTCCTTGTTCTTCCGGGCCAGATAGCCGTCAACGCCGTCTGTGGCCGCAGCAACCACGAAGATCCCCGCCGCGATCAGCCCACCGATCTGCAGGCGCGTGAGGTAGGCGAACAGGAAGATGGGCACCAGAAAGATCCGGGCAAGTGTGATCAGATTCGGCAGCTTCATGCGCAGGCTCCTTCAAGGGCGTTCTGTGTTCATTATACACGAAAAGGGGGCCGAAGGCAGAAACCGGCAGGGACGCGCAGACAGGCAAAGGCCCTCCCGGGGGGAGGGCTTGCAGCAGGGCCACGTGGTGGGGAGCCTGTGACGCCGAACCCTCCTGGCGTGGGAGGGCTGGCGCTTCAGGAGCGATTAATTGTCCACCAGGTTGTGATCAATACCACGATCTCGCAGAATTTTGGTCAGCCGCTGGATGGCGTAGTTCAGGCGGCTCTTGACCGTACCCAGCGGAATGCTGAGTACTTCGGCGATCTCCTGGTAGCAGAGCTGATGGAAGAACCGCAGATCAACCACTTCGCGGTAGGCGGCAGGCAGTTCGTCAACCGCCTCAAAGACCTCCGTGGAGAGCCAGGCGCGCTCGGCTTCGCGATCCGGCCGGAAGGTGGTGGCAGCAGTTTCCAGGCAGGCCGTGTATTCCTCAACCGTCACCCGCTTTTTGCGCATATAGTCGATGGCGTTGTTGCGGGCCACCCGGAAGAGCCAGGCCTTGAGGTGCCCGTCCACCCGGAACGAGGAGGCCTGCTGCCAGGCCTTGAGCATGGTGTCCTGATAGATCTCCTCGGCGAGCTGCATGTCGCCGACGAGGCGGTGAGCGAAGTGGAGCAGGGCGCCGCCATAGCGGTCCATGAGCGTGCCCAGCGCCTCCTCGTCCCCCGCAGAGAGGCGCTTGATCAGCAAAGAGTCCTCGCCGGGTATGTGCAGGGATTCCCGGTCTAATTGGTTTAAATGGTTATGATAAGGGCCCCGCGCCACGGAGTCACCCCCCTCGTCCAGGCCAGTCCAGTCTGTTGACAGGAACAGGCCTAACGCGGGAGGCGTGACCCCTTCAGGGGAGAACGCCTGCTCCGTTGCCTCCACCCCGAGTTTCGGCGATGGAGGAAATTTGAAGACCTGTGTCAGAAAGGATTCTACACTTTCCACAAATTTCCCTCCCCCACACGCAACATTTTCCAATTACCGGTAGTCTCTTTTTCCGGTGTCCTTATTTTAAACCTATTCCTTGCAACACGCTGAACGAACCCGAAAAGTTCAAAAAATAACTTGTAACGTCTTGGTGCATTCGGGACGCGCAAAAGAGCACCCCGCCATACAGGCGGGGTGCTCTTTTACGTGGTTTTCATGTCAAACGCCGCTGACGACCGCTGTGTCGAATATTGGAGCATCTTATCAGCGAAGGATTCCTAACGGCAGACGTACGAGGCCAGGACCGCCTGCAGCTGGTAAATGTCCAGTTGCTTGTTGAACTTCTTCTCCAGGGGTTCCGCGCTCCCGGTGACCCAGATCTTTAGCTCTGCGTCCAGATCAAAGCTGCCCGCAGTCTCTACGCTAAAATGCGTGATGGAGCGATACGGGATGGAGTGGTACTCGATCTTCTTCCCGGTCAGGCCCTGCACATCGATCAGGATGAGCCGGCGACTGGTAAAGAGCATCATGTCGCGGATTAACTTGTAAGCCTGGTGGACCGTCTCCTCCTGGGCCAGGATACGGCCGAACTCACGCTGGGCGTCAGCCGGATTCACGGCTGATGCGTTTCCCAGCAAGGCGTCAAATAGACCCAAGCGGATCCCTCCAACTTAGAACAGTCTCAGCTGCTCGTTGCCCTGGCTGCCGCCGGCCACTGCCGGGACTCCCCGTTCATCCCGCTCGGGCACGTGCTGGCCGAGCAGTTCCATCATGTCGAGCGCGTTGCGCACGGCATAGTTTGCCCGGTTGTTGTTCATCAGCAGGTGGACTTCCTCCGCCTCGGGCGCAAGCTGCTGCTGGACCGGCGGCACCCACTCCTGCAATTCGTCCCGGCTGTACAGGTAGTCGAATCGCTGGGCACTGCTCTCGCCCTTGATGTACCACGTCTTTTTGTTGCGCCCGTGGAAGCGGACGATCGCCAGGCGCGGGTCGGTGACCGCGACTACGCTGGGGACGGCGCCAGAGCCGACCTGCGGCTCATCGCAGATCACGTTGACCGCCCGAATCCGCCTGAGGAAGGCGAGCGTCTCCTCACGGACAGGCCCCTCAAACCATGAGTGATGCCGGAACTCTACCGCAAGAATGTCCTCCGGGAAGAATTCCCGGCAGAACTGCACCCACTCCAGGTTCTCCGGTTTACGCGTGAACCAGGGCGGAAACTGAAAGTGCAGCGCCTTCAGCTTTCCGGCCTCCCGCAGCGGCTGGACGGAGAAGTCAAAGTGCCGGAAGACCTCCGCCAAGTCCCCCTCCCCCGGCCGGGGCTCGCGGTGATGCTTTGTCATGGCGCCGTACGCCTTGACGTTGAAGACAAAGCCCGGCGGGGTCTTGGCAGCCCAGGATGCATACCACTTCGGCGGTTGCAGCCGGTAGAAGGAACTGTCAACCTCCACGATGGGGAAGTGGCGGGCATAGTAGGCCAGCCGATCGCCCTGCGGCAGCCCCTTCGGAAAGTAGTCCTCATGGTCGGACCAGGCGCAGGTCCCTACCCGGATCTCCGACATAGTTCTATGCACCTCGCTATAAGCGCATGCTTATCTCCATTGTATCACACCGGCGGTTGCGCGCAGAAGCCCCATGACGGCCATGACGTCATGGGGCTGTCGAGGATTCCTAGAGGCGGGGAAG